>NZ_JBICNX010000022.1:0-68431 GCF_043107035.1 Staphylococcus sp. 231237_7MaSpsaltlick | reverse complement strand
GCTTTCTTAAAATCTAAAGGTGGAAAACTTGTTGACTTCGTACGTTATGAAGTAGGCGAAGGAATGGAAAAACGCGAAGAAAACTTTGCTGACGAAGTTAAAGGACAAATGAAATAATTTTTCATAGCTTGAACAAGAAAGAAGACACCTTTTGTGCTCCATATGAAAGATTTACTTTTGTATTGGAAGACCTATTGTGTCTTCTTTACTTGTATCAATTACATATTTTTACAATAGAGAGGATAAGACAATGGCTCAAACTTCTAAATACAAACGTGTTGTTTTAAAATTAAGTGGCGAAGCACTAGCAGGTGAGGATGGTTTTGGAATTAATCCAATCATTATAAAAAGTGTTGCTGAACAAGTGGCAGAAGTTGCTAAGATGGATTGCGAAATTGCAGTCATCGTTGGTGGCGGCAATATTTGGAGAGGTAAGACAGGTAGTGACCTCGGTATGGATCGTGGTACAGCGGATTATATGGGTATGTTAGCTACTGTAATGAATGCATTAGCATTACAAGACAGTTTAGAGCAACTAGAATGTGATACGCGCGTTTTAACTTCAATTGAAATGAAACAAGTAGCAGAACCATACATTCGACGCCGTGCAATCAGACATTTAGAGAAAAAACGTGTTGTAATTTTCGCAGCTGGAATAGGTAATCCATACTTTTCTACTGACACAACTGCAGCTTTACGTGCAGCGGAAGTTGAAGCTGATGTTATCTTGATGGGTAAAAATAACGTTGATGGCGTTTATTCTGCAGATCCTAAAGTAGATTCAAGTGCGGTCAAATATGAACACCTTACTCATATTCAAATGTTACAAGAAGGTTTACAAGTAATGGACTCAACAGCATCATCATTCTGTATGGATAATAATATTCCATTAAATGTATTTTCAATTACAGAAGAAGGTAATATTAAACGTGCTGTAATGGGCGAAAAAATAGGAACTTTAATTACAAAATAATTAGGAGTGTATGACAATGAGTGACATTCTTCAAGACACAAAGTCAAAAATGAAAAAATCTATTGATAATCTATCAAGAGAATTAGCTAATATCAGTGCAGGTAGAGCCAATTCTAATTTATTAAACGGAGTAACAGTTGATTATTATGGTGCACCTACACCAGTTCAACAATTAGCAAGCATCAATGTACCAGAAGCGCGTTTATTAGTGATTTCTCCATATGACAAGTCTTCTGTTGCTGATATTGAAAAAGCAATTAATGCTGCAAACCTTGGTGTTAATCCTTCAAGTGATGGTGAGGTAATCCGTATTAGTGTACCAGCATTAACTGAGGAGCGTCGTAAAGAATTAGTTAAAGACGTTAAAAAAATCGGTGAAAATGCTAAAGTTGCAATTAGAAATGTTCGCCGTGATTCTAATGACGAACTTAAAAAACAACAAAAAGATGGCGACATCACTGAGGATGATTTAAGATCTCAAACAGAGGATGTTCAAAAGTTAACTGACGATTCTATTAAACAAGTAGATGAACTATTAGACGAAAAAGAAAAAGATATAATGTCAGTATAAACATGGTAAGAATGCATTTATTCTAAGTTATGAGCATATTGCGTAAGCATGTCTTCATAATTATTATAACAATGCATAATTTTATCTGAACTGTATCAAATAGGACTTTGGTACAGTTTTTTTATTTGTTTATTCAACGTACCTATCTATTATGATAAAATGGTAGATAAATGTATCGTGAACCTATTATAATAAACAGAGAGACGCAAGCTCGGAGGAAATACCATGTTTAAAAAGTTAAATAAACAGAAAAAGAAACAATCACAGCAATTAAATTCTGAAATAGACTTACATAATATACCAGAACATGTTGCAATCATAATGGACGGAAATGGTCGATGGGCAAAAAAAAGAAAGTTACCTCGCATCAAGGGTCATTATCAAGGTATGCAAACAGTTAAAGAAATTACTAGAGAAGCTAGTGATTTAGGTATTAAATATTTAACGTTATATGCGTTTTCTACAGAAAATTGGTCTAGACCTAAAAGTGAAGTTAACTATATCATGAATTTACCTGTTAATTTCTTGAAAACATTTTTACCAGAATTGATTGAAAAAAATGTAAAAGTTGAAACCATTGGTTTTATGGAACACTTGCCAGATTCAACATTAAAAGCTATCAATAAAGCGATTGAAGAAACGAAAGACAACACCGGCTTACGTTTAATCTTTGCATTGAACTATGGCGGTCGTGCAGAAATTGTGCAGAGTATGAAAACAATATTCGATGAATTATCTAATGAGGGACTTACAAGTGATTCGATTAATGAAGCAATGATAGAAAAACACCTAATGACACATCGTTATCCAGATCCGGAATTGCTAATTAGAACTTCAGGAGAGCAAAGAATTAGTAATTTCCTAATTTGGCAAGCATCATATAGTGAATTTATTTTCAATGAAAAATTGTGGCCCGACTTCGACAAAGAAGAGTTAATAAATTGTATTAAAATTTATCAATCACGCCAACGTCGATTTGGCGGGGTTATAGATAGTTAGGAGAAAAGTATGAAAGTTAGAACTTTAACAGCAATTATTGCGCTGATCATTTTCCTTCCAATTTTATTAAAAGGTGGATTTAGTTTAATTTTATTTTCATATTTACTTGCTTTTATCGGTTTAAAAGAATTGCTAAATATGAATATGATTAAGTTCTTATCAATTCCAGGTATAATAAGTGCATTAGGTGTGCTTATTATTATGTTGCCACAAGATGCTGGTACATGGGTTAATGATTTACAACTTAAATCATTAATTGCAATGAGTTTCATTCTATTAAGTTATACAGTATTGTCGAAAAATAGATTTAGTTTTATGGACGCAGCGTTCTGTTTAATGTCAATTGCATATGTTGGTATCGGATTTATGTACTTATATGAAACACGATCAGAAGGTATACATTACATATTATTTGCCTTTTTAGTGGTATGGTTAACTGATACAGGAGCATATATCTTTGGTCGACTAATGGGTAAACATAAGCTGTGGCCTGTAATTAGTCCTAATAAGACAATCGAAGGTTTTATTGGTGGTTTGATTTGTAGTTTAATTGTTCCATTAATTATGATTATGTTTGTGGACTTTGATATTGCGACATGGTTATTATTAATTCTTACAGTGATACTAAGTATGTTTGGTCAGTTAGGTGATTTAGTTGAATCTGGATTTAAACGTCATTTTGGTGTGAAAGATTCCGGCCGAATTTTACCTGGTCACGGTGGTATTCTCGATAGATTTGATAGCTTTATGTTTGTGTTACCATTATTAAATATTTTCCTTATTCAAATGTAAGTTTAAATTATAGATTTACACGTAAAATAGATATATCTTTTACAGGAGTTAATGAATAATGGATCCTAATTTCTAAGTAATTAGGTGAAATTGTTTCTTAACTCCTTTTCACAAGGTTAGAAAATCTATGTTAAAAATTAGATCATATCGAATTGGTATAGTTATGTGTAACGTAAAGTAGAGTTGTGTTATACTTTTATAATCTTGAGTAATGCTTAAGGAACAATAATATGTAATTAAATGTTTAAAGATGGTAACAACGTCACAATAATTAATTTATATCGAAAAATATGAGGTGTATTGAATTGAGTTTTCTAGTAACAATAATATCTTTTATCATCGTATTTGGTGTACTGGTTTCCGTCCATGAATATGGACATATGTTCTTTGCAAAAAGAGCAGGTATTATGTGCCCCGAATTTGCTATTGGTATGGGTCCCAAAATATTTAGTTTCAGAAAGAATGAAACGTTATATACAATTCGACTATTGCCAGTTGGTGGTTATGTTCGAATGGCGGGTGATGGTTTAGAAGAATCACCTGTACAACCTGGAATGCATGTTAAAATCAAAGTGAATGATAATAACGAAATAACGCATATCATATTAGACGATCAACATAAATTCCAACAAATCGAAGCAATTGAAGTAAAGCAATGTGATTTTAGTGAAGGCTTATACATTGAAGGTGTCACAGCTCATGATCAAGAACGTCATCATTATCAAATTGCTAAAAAAGCTTTCTTTGTGGAAAATGGTAGCTTGATTCAAATTGCACCTAAAGATCGTCAATTCACATATAAAAAGCCTTACCAAAAGTTTTTAACTTTATTTGCAGGTCCATTATTTAATTTTTTACTTACTTTAGTTATTTTTATCGGACTGGCTTATTATCAAGGTACGCCTACAAATAGTATAGATAAAGTTTTTGATCATACACCTGCCCAACAAGCAGGGTTACAATCTGGTGATAAAATCACTAAAATAGCCAACTATGATATCAAAAATAAAGATGATATAGATAAAGCGATGGCCAATGTGAAAGATCAGAAAACAAAGGTTACGGTAGAACGCGATGGGAAAGAGAAATCGGTTGAAGTTAAGCCTAAAAAAGTAGAACAAAAAATGACGAAAACACAGTCTGAGACAAAATATATACTTGGCTATCAACCTGGAACCGAACATTCGCTATTTAAACCAATTGTCTCTGGTATTGAAAGAACAATATTTGCAGGTAAATTAATCTTTACTGCAATTTTAAGTATGATTGCCAGTATTTTCACGGGTCAATTTTCATTTGATATGTTAAATGGTCCTGTGGGTATATATCACAATGTGGATTCAGTTGTAAAAACTGGTATTATAAATTTAATTTCGTGGACTGCATTATTGAGTGTTAACTTAGGTTTAATGAATTTACTACCTATTCCTGCACTTGATGGTGGCCGAATTTTATTTGTAATTTACGAAGCAATTTTTAGAAAGCCAGTTAATAAAAAGGCAGAAACAACAATTATTGCAATTGGTGCGGTATTTGTATTGATAATTATGGTCTTAGTGACTTGGAATGATATCCAACGCTATTTCTTATAATGTAGATTAGAGAGGAGCAAACAAAGTAATGAGACAATCAAAAGTATTTATACCAACGATGAAAGAAGTTCCTTCTGGTGCTGAAGCACTAAGCCATCGTTTATTATTAAAAGCGGGGTTAATTAAACAAAGTACAAGTGGTATTTATAGTTATTTACCACTAGCAGCAAGAGTATTAAATAATATAGAAAGTATTGTTCGAGAAGAAATGGAACGTATCGATGCAGTGGAAATCTTAATGCCTGCATTACAACAAGCAGAACTTTGGGAAGAGTCTGGACGCTGGGATGCATACGGTCCTGAACTTATGCGTTTACAAGATCGTAATGGACGAGGATTTGCATTAGGTCCAACACACGAAGAAGTTGTTACATCAATTGTTAGAGACGAATTGAAATCTTATAAGCAATTACCATTGACGTTATTCCAAATTCAATCGAAATTTAGAGACGAAAAACGCCCACGCTTTGGATTATTACGTGGACGTGAATTTATTATGAAAGATGCATATTCATTCCATGCAGATGAAGCATCTTTAGATGAATCATATAATGATATGTATGATGCTTACGGTCGTATATTTAAGCGTGTTGGTATCAATGCACGTCCAGTAGTGGCTGACTCTGGCGCAATTGGTGGTAGTCATACACATGAATTTATGGCATTAAGTGAAATCGGTGAAGATACGATTGTCTATAGTGAACAAAGTGACTATGCCGCAAATATTGAAAAAGCTGAAGTTGTTTATGTACCAAATGAAAAACATGATGAAATTCAACCGTTATCAAAAATTGAGACGCCAAACATTCATACAGCAAAAGAGTTGGCAGACTTTCTTGAGAAACCATTAGATGAAATTACTAAATCTATGGTATTTAAAGTTGATGGTGAATTTATCATGGTCTTGGTACGTGGTCACCATGAAATTAATGATATTAAATTAAAGGCTTATTTTGAGACAGACAATATTGAATTAGCTACAGAAGCTGAAATTGTTAATTTATTGGGGGCAAAACCAGGTTCATTAGGACCAGTTACTGATAAAGAAATTAAAGTTTACGCAGATAACTATATCCAAGATTTAAATAATATTGTTGTTGGTGCAAACGAAGATGGTTACCACCTATTAAATGCAAATTTAGATCGTGACTTTAATGTTACTGCTTTTGGAGATTTCAGATTTATATTAGAAGGTGAAGCATTAGCGGACGGATCTGGTGCTGCTAAATTCGCAGAAGGTATTGAGGTAGGACAAGTCTTTAAATTAGGTACCAAGTATTCAGAGTCAATGAATGCTACGTTTTTAGATAATCAAGGTAAAGCAAAACCATTATTAATGGGTTGTTATGGTATTGGTGTATCAAGAACGTTAAGTGCTATAGTTGAACAAAATAACGACGAAAATGGTATTATTTGGCCAAAATCAGTTACTCCATTTGATTTACATTTAATTACGATAAATCCAAAGAAAGATGATCAGCGTGAATTAGGTGATGATTTATATACACAATTAGCTGAACATTTCGACGTGTTGTATGATGATCGTAAAGAACGCGCAGGTGTTAAATTTAACGACGCAGATTTAATTGGATTACCAATTAGAGTCGTTGTCGGTAAAAATGCTGCCGAAGGAATTGTTGAAGTTAAACGTAGAGACAATGGTGAAAGCGAAGAGATACATGTGAATGATTTAATTAATTATGTGAATGAGTTATATACGAAACTTTAATTAAATTATTTGGCATATAAATAAGTCAATTCAACCGTTTATATGATAGAGAAATTAGAATTAATATGCACGATTAAATAGCATTAGATTTTAAAACATATAATAAATCAAATTGTTATAAGGCATAGAAATGAACGTACAGATCTGAATTGAGACGCTAATTTATGATTAGCTCAACACAAGAAATGCATAATAGGGAGTGGACTAAGAAATCTGATATACCCAGAGATTTCGATTCCACTCTCTTTTCTATGAATTACTATGTTTCATACTATGCATTGCGCCACTTTTATGAATTGTGGGAATTTTTAAAAGTGATGCATTTATATATTAGAAATATAGGTAAATGCGTTATAATATAGAGAATGATAAAAAATACATACACCGTCATTGAGAGAAAAATAAAAACAGTGTAATACAAAGTAAGGTGGTAATCGTCATGGCAATGACAAATCAGGAAAAATTCAAAGTCTTAGCTGATCAAATTAAGATTGCGAATCAGTTAGATTCAGAATTTCTTGAGCAAAGTGAATTAAATCGAGTTGATGTATCGACGGCAGATCGTTCTTGGATATTTCAAATTACATTCCCGTACTTTTTATCTATAGAAAACTATTTATTATTTATTAATGCCATTCAAGAAGAATTTAAATCTATAGCTAAAGTAAGTTGTAACTTTACTATTCAAAATAAAGCAAATCAAGATGAGTATGCGATTAAATATTTTAGTTATTGTATTGATCAAACTAAGTTATCACCAAAAGTTAAAGGACAATTGAAGCAAAAGAAATTGATTATGTCTGGTGATGTCTTGAAGGTCATGTGTCAAAATGATGTTGAGCGTAACCATTTTGATAAGGCATGTAACGGCAGTTTGATTAAAGCGTATCAGCAATGTGGTTTTGATATCAGCGGTATTATCTTTGAAACAGATAGTGTTGGTACTGAAGATGATTTGGCTTCATTAGAGGCACATATTCAACAAGAAGATGAGCAAAGTGCGCGAGAAGCAACAGAAAAATTAGAAAAAATGAAGGCTGAAAAGGCAAAACAACAAGACAACAATGAAAGTAATGTAACGAAATGTCAAATTGGTAAACCAATTCAAATTGAAAATGTTCGTTCTATAGAATCAATAGTCGAAGAAGAATTCAAAGTAGCTGTAGAAGGTGTTATCTTTGATATTAACTTAAAAGAATTGAAGAGTGGTCGTCATATCGTAGAACTAAAGGTAACTGACTACACAGATTCATTAGTACTAAAAATGTTTACACGTAAAAATAAAGATGATTTAGATCATTTTAAAGCATTGAGTGTCGGAAAATGGGTTCGTGCACAAGGAAGAATTGAAGAGGATACATTCGTACGTGATCTAGTGATGATGATGTCGGATATTGAAGAAATTAAAAAGAATCCAAAGCAAGATAAAGCTGAGGATAAAAGAGTTGAATTCCATTTACATACATCAATGAGCCAAATGGATGGTATTCCTAATATCTCTGCTTATGTAGAGCAAGCTGCAAAATGGGGACATAAAGCAATAGCTGTAACAGATCATAATGTTGTTCAAGCATTTCCAGACGCTCATAATGCCGCAGAAAAAAACGGCATTAAAATGATTTATGGTATGGAAGGCATGCTCGTTGACGACGGTGTTCCTATTGCTTATAAACCATTTGATTGTGACTTGAAATCTGCTACATATGTTGTATTTGACGTGGAAACAACAGGGCTATCAAACCAATATGATAAAATCATTGAACTTGCTGCAGTTAAAGTCAAAGATGGCGAAATTATTGATAAATTTGAACGTTTCAGTAATCCACATGAAAGATTATCAGAAACAATTATCAATCTAACGCATATTACGGATGATATGTTAATAGATGCACCTGAAATTGAAGAAGTACTCACAGAATTTAAAGAATGGGTTGGAGATGCAATATTTGTAGCTCATAACGCTTCATTTGATATGGGCTTCATTGATACAGGATATGAACATGTTGGTTTAGGTGAGTCAACTAATGGTGTAATTGATACCTTAGAGTTATCACGTACGATTAATACAGAATATGGTAAACATGGCTTGAATTTCTTGGCTAAAAAGTATGGCGTTGAACTGACACAACACCATAGAGCCATTTATGATACAGAAGCAACGGCTTATATCTTCATTAAAATGTTAAAGCAATTAGAGGAATTAGGTGTTAATAACCATAAAGATATTAATCAGTCACTCTCCAATGAAGATGCATATAAAAGAGCGCGACCAAACCATGTAACACTTATTGTACAAAACCAACAAGGTTTGAAAAATCTCTTTAAAATCGTTAGTGAATCATTGGTCCATTATTACTATAGAACGCCAAGAATTCCACGTTCGTTGCTAGACGAATATCGTGAAGGAATACTTGTTGGTTCTGCTTGTGACGAAGGTGAAGTATTTACTGCGGTAATGCAAAAGGATCAATCTCAAGTAGAGAGAATTGCGAAATATTATGATTTTATTGAAGTACAACCACCAGCCTTGTACCAAGATTTAATTGATAGAGAATTGGTTAGAGACAACGAAACGCTACACGAAATTTATCAACGTTTATTACAAGCTGGTCAAACAAACCAAATTCCAGTCATCGCTACAGGCAATGCGCATTATCTATTTGAACATGATAGTATTGCTCGAAAAATATTGATTGCATCACAGCCTGGGAATCCACTAAATCGATCTACGTTACCTGAAGCACATTTTAGAACAACAGATGAAATGCTCGATGAACTACATTTCTTAGGTGAAGAGACAGCATATGAGATTGTTGTGAAAAATACGAATGAATTAGCTGATCGTATCGAACGTGTAGTTCCGATTAAAGATGAATTATATACACCACGTATGGATGGAGCCAATGAAGAAATACGTGAACTAAGTTATTCTAATGCTAAAAAACTTTACGGTGAAGACCTACCACAAATTGTTATTGATAGGCTCGAAAAAGAATTGGCAAGTATTATCGGTAACGGTTTCGCAGTAATTTATTTGATTTCGCAACGTTTGGTAAAAAAATCATTAGATGACGGTTATTTAGTTGGTTCACGTGGTTCGGTTGGATCTAGTTTTGTTGCGACAATGACTGAAATTACAGAAGTAAATCCATTGCCGCCACACTATATTTGCCCTCAATGTAAGGAAAGTGAATTCTTTGATGATGGTTCTGTAGGTTCAGGGTTTGATTTACCGGATAAAAAATGTCCACACTGTGATTGTGATTTAATTAAAGAAGGACAAGACATACCTTTCGAAACGTTCTTAGGATTTAAAGGTGATAAAGTACCTGATATTGACTTGAACTTTAGTGGTGAATATCAACCAGAAGCACACAATTATACCAAAGTATTATTTGGTGAAGATAAAGTATTCCGTGCAGGTACAATTGGTACTGTTGCAGAAAAAACTGCCTTCGGATTTGTAAAAGGTTATTTAAACGATCAAGGAATTCACAAACGAGGCGCCGAAGTAGACCGATTAGTTAAAGGTTGTACAGGTGTTAAAAGAACGACTGGGCAACATCCTGGTGGTATTATTGTTGTACCAGATTATATGGATATTTATGACTTTACACCGGTTCAATTCCCAGCAGATGATCAATCATCATCATGGATGACGACGCACTTTGATTTCCATTCTATTCATGATAATGTATTGAAACTTGATATACTAGGACACGATGATCCTACAATGATAAGAATGCTTCAAGATTTATCTGGTATTGATCCTAAGACGATTCCAGTTGATGATAAAGAAACGATGGGAATATTTAGCTCACCAGATCCTTTAGGTGTAACTGCTGATGATATTCTGTGTAAGACAGGAACATTCGGGGTGCCAGAATTTGGTACTGGATTTGTTCGACAAATGCTTGAGGACACGAAGCCGACTAGTTTTTCAGAATTAGTAAGAATTTCAGGTCTGTCCCATGGTACGGATGTATGGTTAGGTAATGCACAAGACTTAATACGCTCAGGCACATGTGATTTATCTAGTGTTATCTGTTGTCGTGACGATATTATGGTTTATCTAATGTATAACGGCTTAGAGCCGTCGCTTGCCTTCAAGACTATGGAATTTGTCCGAAAAGGTAAGGGTCTAACAGATGATATGGTTGAAGCTATGGTGGATAATGAAGTGCCAGATTGGTATTTAGATTCATGTAGAAAGATTAAATACATGTTCCCGAAAGCACATGCTGCTGCATATGTTTTGATGGCTGTTCGTATAGCATACTTTAAAGTACATCACCCATTGTATTATTATGCAAGTTACTTTACAGTGAGAGCGTCAGACTTTGATTTAATAACAATGATTAAAGATAAAGTTAGCATCCGTAACACTGTTAAAGATATGTATTCACGTTATATGGATTTAGCTAAAAAGGAAAAAGATACCTTAACTGTATTAGAAATAATGAATGAAATGGCACAAAGAGGCTATAGAATGCAACCAATCAGTTTAGAGAAAAGTAAAGCATTTGAATTTATTATTGAAGGTGACACATTAATTCCACCATTCATTTCGGTTCCAGGCTTAGGTGAAAACGTTGCTCAAAGAATTGTGGAAGCTAGAGATGAAGGGCCATTTTTATCTAAAGAAGATTTAAACAAAAAGGCCGGATTATCACAAAAAGTTATTGATTACCTAGATGAATTGGGTTCTTTACCAAATTTACCCGATAAAGCGCAATTATCTATATTTGATATGTAAGCTGGAATCACTTAGCATAATATTGTGTCCACTTTTTCAAAAGTAAAAGAATTGAATAATAATGTAAAAGTAAATAAAGCGTCTAAATTTAACACAAATGCCATGTCATATTGTCATCACGGGATTGTGATTATGTAGTTATTTGTCTACATGAATAACATATGATATAATAATAGTGCTTAAAAAATTAGACTCAGGCAGAAAGAGTGGGCATAATACCCGCTCTTTTCTATTTGCCAAAAAAGGAGGTCAGCATGAGTAAAATAACTGAGCAAGTTGAAACAATTATTCAACCAGTGCTTGACGACTTAAATTTTGAATTAGTTGAAGTTGAGTTTACTAAAGAAGGAAAAGACCATTTCTTAAGAGTTTCAATCGATAAAGATGGTGGCGTGGACTTGAATGACTGTGCATTAGCATCTGAAAAGATTAGTGAAGTAATGGACCAAGAAGATCCTATTCAAGAAATGTATTATCTTGATGTGGCATCACCTGGTGCTGAAAGACCAATCAAAAAAGAAAAAGATTATCAAAACGCTATTTCTAAACCAGTATTTGTTTCTTTATATGCACCTATTGAAGGTGAAAAGGAATGGCTAGGTATTTTACAATCAGTTGATGATGAAACTATTGTTATGGAAGTAAAAGAAAAATCTAAAAAGAAACAAGTTAAAATTCCAAGAAGTAAAATCGCTAAAGCACGTCATGCTGTAATGATTTAACGTGATTAGGAGGATAAATCGTGTCAAGTAATGAACTATTATTAGCTACTGAATATTTAGAAAAAGAAAAAAAAATCCCTAGAGAAGTATTAATCGACGCAATTGAAGCAGCATTAATTACTGCTTATAAGAAAAATTATGATAGTGCGAGAAGCGTTCGTGTTGAATTAAATATGGACCAAGGTACATTTAAAGTGATTGCACGTAAAGATGTAGTAGAAGAAGTCTTCGATGATAGAGACGAAATCGATTTAAGTACTGCATTGGTTAAGAACCCAGCATACGAAGTTGGTGATATTTATGAAGAGGATGTTACACCAAGTGACTTTGGCCGTGTGGGCGCACAAGCTGCGAAACAAGCAGTAATGCAACGTTTACGTGATGCTGAACGCGAAATTTTATACGATGAATTTATCGACAAAGAAGACGATATCGTTACTGGACTTATCGATAGAGTAGATCATCGTTATGTTTATGTAAATTTAGGACGTACAGAAGCTGTGTTATCTGAAGCTGAAAGAAGCCCTAATGAAAGTTATATTCCAAATGAAAGAATTCGTGTTTATGTTAATAAAGTGGAACAAACAACGAAAGGGCCACAAATTTATGTATCACGAAGTCATCCAGGTTTGTTAAAACGTTTGTTTGAACAAGAAGTGCCAGAAATCTTCGATGGCACAGTTATTGTCAAATCAGTTGCACGTGAAGCAGGCGACCGTTCTAAAATTAGTGTGCATTCTGATAATCCAGACATCGATGCAGTTGGCGCATGTGTGGGTTCAAAGGGTGCTCGTGTTGAAGCGGTTGTAGAAGAACTTGGTGGAGAAAAAATTGACATCGTTCAATGGGATGAAGACCCGAAAGTATTCGTGAAAAATGCTTTAAGTCCTTCACAAGTATTACAAGTTATCGTTGATGAAGAAAATCAATCAACTGTTGTTGTTGTACCTGATTACCAATTATCATTAGCAATTGGTAAACGTGGTCAAAATGCTAGATTAGCAGCAAAATTAACAGGTTGGAAGATCGATATTAAATCAGAATCAGATGCTAGAGAAGCAGGTGTTTATCCAGTAGCTGAAACAAAAGCACAACCAGTTGAGGATACAGAAGACATTGAATTGGAAGAATCAATTTCTGAAATAACTGAAGCACCAGAAGATTCAGAAACAGATAAAGACGCTGAATAATTAATTGGAGTGATCGCTTTATGAAAAAGAAAAAAATTCCAATGCGTAAATGTATACTTTCGAATGAGATGTTTCCTAAAAATGACATGATTCGTGTAGTAATTAACAAAGAAGGCGAAATATTTGCTGATGCAACTGGCAAGAAACAGGGTCGCGGTGCATATGTATCTAAAGACGTTAAATCAGTTGAACAAGCACAAGAAAAAGGTATTCTAGAAAAATATTTCAAAGCCGATGCAGAAACTTTAGATCCAGTTTATAAAGAAATTATACGTCTTATATATCGCGAAGAGATTCCTAAATGAACAAAGACCAAATAATAAATTTTTTAGGTTTAGCAATGCGTGCTGGAAAAGTTAAAACAGGTGAATCAGTTATTTTAAATGACTTGAAAAAGAACAAATTAAAATTCGTGATTGTCGCATCAGATGCTTCTGAAAACACTACAAAGGTGATTAAGAATAAATGCGACAGCAATCGTGTGCCTATGCGCATTTTTGCTTCACGAGTTGAACTAGGACAAGCATTAGGAAAATCAGAAAGAGTCAACATAGGAATTACCGATCAAGGTTTTGCTAAGAAATTATTGTCAATGATAGATGAATATAGTAAGGAGTGACTATATGAGTAAACAAAGAATTTACGAATATGCAAAAGAGTTAAATATAAAAAGTAAAGACATTATAGATGAATTAAAGAAAATGAACGTTGAGGTTTCAAATCACATGCAAGCTTTGGAAGCTGATCAAATTAAAGAATTAGATAAAAAATTCAAAGCAAGCCAATCAACTGATTCAAAGAAATCACAACCAAAATCAAATCAAAAACCAGCACCTAAAAATAACAACAAGAAAAATAATAAAGGCAACAACAAGAATAATAAAGGTAACAACAAAAATAACAAGAAACAACCAAAACAAGAAGAACCTAAAGAAACTCCTTCAAAAATTACTTATCAAGATGGAATTACAGTTGGTGAATTAGCAGACAAATTAAATGTTGATTCATCAGGTATTATTAAAAAGTTATTCTTATTGGGGATCATGGCAAATATCAACCAATCATTAGACGATGAAACATTAGAATTAATCGTTGATGATTATGGCGTTGAAATTGAAAAAGAAGTTGTGATAGATGAAGAGGATTTATCTGTATACTTCGATGATCCATCTGAAGATGAACAAGCAGTCGAAAGACCAGCTGTTGTCACTATCATGGGTCACGTAGACCACGGTAAAACAACATTATTAGATTCTATAAGAAATACAAAAGTAACTGCTGGTGAAGCAGGTGGAATTACACAACATATCGGTGCTTATCAAATCGTCAATGACGGTAAGAAGATTACATTCTTAGACACACCTGGTCACGCAGCATTTACAACTATGCGTGCGCGTGGAGCACAAGTTACAGATATTACTATCTTAGTTGTTGCAGCAGATGATGGTGTTATGCCACAAACAATCGAAGCCATTAATCATGCTAAAGAAGCAGATGTACCAACAATCGTAGCTGTGAATAAGATTGACAAACCAACTTCAAACCCAGACCGCGTTATGCAAGAATTAACTGAATATGGTTTAATTCCAGAAGACTGGGGTGGCGATACAATCTTTGTACCACTTTCTGCTTTAAGTGGAGAAGGTATCGATGATTTATTAGAAATGATTGTCTTGACTTCTGAAGTACAAGAACTAAAAGCAAATCCTAGTCAACGTGCTGTGGGTACAGTTATTGAAGCTGAATTAGATAAATCTAGAGGTCCAGCTGCGTCATTATTAGTACAAAACGGTACACTAAATGTTGGTGATCCAGTCGTTGTAGGTAATACGTATGGTAGAATTCGTGCAATGGTTAATGACTTAGGTCAACGCATTAAGACTGCTGGTCCATCTACACCTGTTGAAATTACTGGTATCAACGATGTTCCTCAAGCTGGGGATAGATTCGTTGTATTTAAAGATGAAAAACAAGCACGTAGAATAGGCGAAGCACGCCATGAATCTAATGTGTTACAACAACGTCAAGAGAGTAAAAGCGTTTCATTAGATAACTTGTTTGAACAAATGAAACAAGGTGAAATGAAAGACTTAAATGTGATTATTAAAGGTGATGTTCAAGGTTCTGTTGAAGCATTGGCAGCGTCATTAATGAAGATTGATGTTGAAGGTGTAAATGTACGTATAATTCACACTGCAGTTGGTGCAATCAATGAATCAGATGTAACATTAGCTAATGCATCAAATGGTATTATCATTGGTTTTAATGTGAGACCTGATACTGGTGCAAAACGTGCGGCAGAAGCTGAAGGTGTAGATATGCGTTTACACCGTGTTATTTATAACGTTATCGAAGAAATTGAATCAGCTATGAAAGGTATGCTTGATCCTGAATACGAAGAACAAGTTATCGGACAAGCAGAAGTTAGACAAACATTTAAAGTGTCTAAAGTTGGTACTATCGCAGGTAGTTATGTTATAGATGGTAAAATAACTCGTAATGCTGGTGTGCGCGTGATTAGAGACGGTATCGTACAATTTGAAGGTGAATTGGATACGTTGAAACGTTTTAAAGATGACGCAAAAGAAGTTGCACAAGGTTACGAATGTGGTATTACAATTGAAAAGTATAATGACCTTAAGGAAGGCGATATTATCGAGGCCTTTGAAATGGTTGAAATTAAAAGATAATTAAGTGATTTTTAGATTTATAAAAATATATGATTAAATAGACAAGTAGTAATCCATTTAAGAGAAATGGATTACTACTTTTTTGTTTTATAATCGTATTGTTGGCTCGCGTTCCTAGGGTCCAGCTTCAGCCTGTAGTCTTCAGCTTGTCCTGTTCCCTCAGGAGTCTCGCCAACAATACGAGTTCAATAAATTAAGCAATAAAAAGGAGATACCATTGTCTTTAATTAAAAAGATCAAAAATGATATCTAATGCATTCAAACTTTGTATATTATAGATTGTTGGCTCGCGTTCCTAAGGTCCAGCTTCAGCCTGTAGTCTTCAGCATGTCCTGTTCCCTCAGAGTCTCGCCAACAATACGAGTTCAATAAAATGAGCAATAAAAAGGCAATACCATTACCATTGTCAAATGATCTTTTTCTAGCTACAAAACTCACTTTACTGTACTAAAGATATAACTAGATGATATAATTATATTTATTATAAAATTTCTTTAGTAAAAATTATAAAATCATTTATTTATTAACAGTTTTTATTTAGGAATTCATGTAATAACTATTAATTAATAATATGGACTATACCTTTCATGGATATCACAAAAGGTATAATACACTTATAAAATTACTATGAATAAAAATCAATGATTTAATCATTAGTTTTACGGAAGACAATTTTTCTATCTCAAATAAGTTAACCTTCAAAGAATCTGCATTTTAAATTTCTTTAATCATTCTTAAGTTTATTTTATTATCTGTTTTATTCTTCAAAAGTTTCTATCTTTATCAATATTGAATCACTTTATTAATATTACTCATTTATACTTCCTATATTAATTAATCAAAATCAAAGTCACATTATTTTTAGCACATCATATTTCGGCATTATTACTGGAGATGCATATGAAGTTTTCTAAATAATATTAATAATAAACCAGACCGTTTTTATAGCTAAGTAAGTATATATAAAATAAATATTTATAAACTATATTGATTAGGAAAATTATAGTTAGAGATGATTAAAAAATAAAGATATGATAAAATATTAATCGTTTTCGTATTAATAGGCAAAGATTAGTTAATTTATATATAGAAAATTTACTTTTTTTATAAGACGGACACTTACTGTCCAGTTACTTATTTATAATACTATTAAGAGGAGGTTATACCATATGAGCAGATATTTAAATGAAATCAATGAATTTTGGCAACAATATTTAGAACAATATGATGCCGTGTATGATGACCATACGTTAAATCAAATTATCGAAAATAATGATCGAACAGCCTTCATACATCCACAGGATTTATTATATTTAAAGCAGCATTTCGGTGAAGATTTTGCTGAAATACCAAGGTTCAAAAAGATGATAGACTTTGCAAATGGTATAATTTCAATTAATAAAGATAGAAGAAAAGTAATTTCGAATGAAAATTTAATTAATCCGGCAATGGCCAGACCATTTTTCGGCAATCCTGAGAAAGCAGATATCGTTATATTAAAAAAGCATCCTGAAAAAGATTTTAATAGTTATAATACTAATCTTTCTGATGATACAGCTATAGAATATAGAAAGCGTATTGTCTTAGATATCCAAGGTAAGTTAACGTTCAATAATGAAAAACTATTCCTACCTTATATTGATAAGCATAGATGGTTTGTAAAATTTCTATACAGTAATTCGTCTATGTTGAAGCAATTTAATATTGACCCGAACAGAGTCATGGTATTGAATTTCTTTCCTTATCAAGCTGGCCATAGTGCAGGCATACCACGTGACTTTTTAACATTAAACCATATATTACCGTCTCAAAGGGAAAATTTTAATTTGCTGTTGAAAATGATAGAGGATAGTAAAGAGAGAATATATATTTGCAGTGAAGAAGAATTATTTATTTCTATTTTCAAAAACTTTACTGATGAAAAACTTTGTACTTATATCAAGGAAAACTTATTTGTTTTGGCATCTAAACAAAATAGAAGAATAACGACAGGTAATCTATTAAGCTATAAAGAGCATAAATTGCGCTTACGTAAAAAAGAAGAACTCACCAAGCCTGAATACTATAGATGGAATAGACAACAAAAAGAAGCACGTGAAGGTGGGGCGTCAGATTTTAATAAACGCATTCGCAACTTACAACGCACACTACAACAACAATAACTTGAAGTATATACCCCTAATGTTGGATGAAAATGCTAACTCTTAGGGGTTTCTTTTTGTTAAAAAAATAAAAAGTGGTCAGAATGATAATTAGGACAGATTGCTTGAAAATTAATGGTATTTATTGAATAGCTGTTTTAATTTAGTTTTGAAGGCATCAACATAAATTTGAGGTTTTAAAATAGTTATTTCACTGGCATATTTATAAGCAAGTTGTAAACATTCTTGTTGTGAAATTATAATGTTAGCAATAACGCCATTTTCAACATTTTGTGTATGTGCCACTATAAATTGTTTATGTATCTCATTCCAAATAGAAGTACTAAAGTGCAGTTTCACAGGTTCTATTTTATTAATAATATCTAAATGGAATTGATCATTTAAAGGAGTAACGTCTCTAACATTAGCTAAATTCACACAGGTGATTTCTCCGTGATAATAATAAGTAAACCAATGATGTCTATCATAATAGCGTGTATAAATGGGTATGACCTTTATTTGCTGTTGATTATTGATTGATAAAGAAATAAATTCATAGTTTTCAATAGCAATTTGAATTTTGAAAATGAGTTGAGATTCAACCTTTACTTTGTTGAGTTTAAATTGATTTAATAATTTATTAGAAAGCATTTTTTCAGCCATATTAATGTTGGCATTTAATCCTCTAATTAGGTTATAAGTATCTTCATGAATGATAGGTGTCAATGTTTTCATTCTAAACACTAGATTTAATAATCGATTACTTTCAAATTTATATTTATCAATTTTTAAACGATGTTGTTCGATGTTTTTATCATAAATAATCGTACCACCTAAACCTTGCCATTCAGCATCTTCATATATAAAGTGATTTAAATCACTGATATCTCGTTGGATGGTACGTAAATTAACATTTAATGCCTCTGCTAGCGCTTCTTTATTTAATGTTTTGCCATTTAAAAAACGTGTGTAGATATATAATAAACGTTCAGGTTTTTCCAAATTGCACGCTCCTAATAATTTTTGTAATAAGCATTTAAAATGTTCATTAGTTTTACATTATACCATTTTTTATATATAATGCGTAACACTTTTTTATTATAAATTTATTATGTAAAAGTCAAGCTACTCTGTAACAAAAAGTGATATAAAATAAACACTTAGGCATAAAAACTAAACGTTCAGGCAATATAAAATGTAACAAATAACAATTTATTTCATATTCGTTTCAAAAATTAACAGTTAGGAATAAAAATCATGCCTAACTGTTAAAATAATTTCGCACTTTATAATTCCGTGCAACTTAAATTGATATGTGTTATTTGTCAATCTGAATTTATAAAGTGATAATATTTGTTTGACGTTATGAAATAAACTATCATATAATCGCTAAGTAAGGATGACGCCAATTACAAAATAAACAAACCGTTGTGAGGTGAAATGAATATGAATATGAGAGCAGAACGTGTTGGAGAGCAAATGAAACAAGAGATAATGGATATTGCTAACAACAAAGTCAAAGATCCAAGAATTGGGTTTTTAACTATAACTGATGTGCAATTAACAAATGATTTATCTATTGCAACTGTATATCTTACGGTGCTTGGTAGCAAACGTGAAATCGACGATACATTCAAAGGACTAGAAAAAGCTAAAGGCTTTATAAAATCTGAATTAGGATCACGAATGCGATTACGAATTGTTCCAGAGTTAAACTTTGAATACGATGAGTCGATCGATTACGGT
This sequence comes from Staphylococcus sp. 231237_7MaSpsaltlick, assembly GCF_043107035.1. Classification (NCBI taxonomy): domain Bacteria; kingdom Bacillati; phylum Bacillota; class Bacilli; order Caryophanales; family Staphylococcaceae; genus Staphylococcus; species Staphylococcus sp. 231237_7MaSpsaltlick. Next base: position 48,530 of record NZ_JBICNX010000022.1, on the reverse strand, counting down.
AATAAAATAGAGAGAATGATTCAAGACTTGCATAAAAAAGATAAATAGTAAATACTACTGAAGCAAAATTGAAATGTAATTTTGTTTCAGTTTTTTTATGCTCTACAAAAAGCTGTTACATGTTAGAATATATGATGATTGTATTATGTAATATTGAAGGTGGCGAAATAAATGTATAACGGTATTTTACCTGTTTATAAAGAGCGTGGTTTAACAAGTCACGATGTCGTATTTAAATTAAGGAAAATATTAAAAACAAAAAAAGTAGGTCATACTGGAACATTAGACCCGGAAGTAGCTGGGGTATTACCAGTATGTATCGGCAATGCGACAAAGGTCAGTGACTATATTATGGATATGGGAAAATCATATCAAGCAACAGTGTATCTTGGTAAAAGTACAACAACAGAAGATCAAACAGGTGAAACATTAGCGATTTCTGAGGTTACAACTTCTGATATTAATACAAGTATAATAGATGATGTATTACAGCGATTTCATGGTGAAATTAAGCAAATCCCACCTATGTATTCTTCTGTCAAAGTTAATGGTAAGAAGTTATACGAATATGCCCGTAAAAATATTGAAGTTGAAAGACCAGAACGTACAGTGAATATTAAGGAGATACAGCGTACTTCGGATTTGACCTTTGACCAAGGTGGATGTCAATTTGATATCTTTGTGACTTGTGGGAAAGGTACATATATTAGAACACTTGCGACTGATATTGGACAGGAAGTCAATATACCAGCACATATGTCGCAATTGACTAGAGTTGATAGTGGTGGCTTTGCATTAAAAGATAGTTATAAATTGCATGAAATTGCTCAATTAGTTGAGCAAGAGACGTTACAAGCTAAATTATTTCCTATAGAATATGGATTAAAAGGTTTACAGCAAATTGTTATTACTGAAGCTGCTATGCAACAGAAGATTTTGAATGGTCAAAAATTTAATAAGCGACAGTTTGATGTAGAAATAGCGAATCAGGTTGCAATGATTAATGCGACTGATAAAAAGGTATTAGCAATTTATGAACCACATCCTGAAAAGCAAGATGAAATAAAACCTAAAAAGGTCTTTAACTAAAGGAGAATAGACATGAAAGTGATTGAAGTAGCACATCCAATTCAAGAAAAACAATATATACAAGAAGATGTTGCAATGGCTTTTGGCTTTTTTGATGGCATGCATAAGGGACATGCAAAGGTCTTCGATACATTATCACAAATAGCTGAAGAGAAAAATTTGAAAAAGGCTGTAATGACATTTGACCCTCATCCATCAGTTGTACTTAATCCAGAGTTAAAACGTACAGATTATTTAACACCAATTCAAGATAAAGTTGAAATTCTTGAAACATTTGGTATCGATTACTGTATCGTAATTAATTTTTCATCAAAATTCGCAGATGTTACTGCCGAATCCTTTATAGAAGATTATATTATCAAGAATCATGTTAAAGAAGTTGTTGCTGGATTTGATTTTACTTTTGGTAAATTTGGTAAAGGGAATATGTTAATATTAGATGAAATGTCAGAATTTAATACAACCACTGTGAGTAAGCAAGAAATTGAATCTGAGAAAATTTCCACGACGGCAATTCGCAAGGCTTTAAAATCCGGTTATTTACAAAAAGCAAATGAAGAATTAGGCTATCGTTTTCGAATTAAAGGGACAGTCGTACAAGGTGAAAAGCGTGGTAGAACAATTGGGTTCCCAACTGCTAATGTTCAACCGAGTGATGATTACGTCTTGCCTAAAAATGGTGTCTATGCAGTAAGTATGGAAATTGGTTCAGATCATAAAGTATATCGCGGTGTAGCCAATGTAGGCGTTAAACCTACATTTCATGATCCGTCTGTAGCACAAGTGGTTATTGAAGTTAACATTTTTGATTTTGATGATGATATATACGGGGAAAGAGTAACTGTATTTTGGCATCATTTTTTACGCCCTGAGATCAAATTCGATGGTATCGATCCTCTTGTGGAACAGATGAACAAAGATAAAGAAAAAGCGAAATACTTATTAGCGGTTGATTTTGGAGACGATATATCATATAATATTTAAGTCTAATGTGTACAGCACATTAAAGCACCTTTATCTTGGCTAGTTCGAAACTCCGACGATTAGCTCGGATTGAGGCGTATAACAATAAAAGGAGGAAATTGACAATGGCAATTTCACAAGAAAGAAAAAATGAATTAATTAAAGAATACCGCACACACGAAGCTGACACTGGTTCACCAGAAGTTCAAATCGCTGTATTAACTGCGGAAATTAGTGCATTAAACGATCACTTACGTACACACAAAAAAGACCACCATTCACGTCGTGGTTTATTAAAAATGGTAGGTCGTCGTAGACACTTACTTAACTATTTACGTAACAAAGATATTCAACGTTACCGTGAATTAATTAAATCATTAGGTATCCGTCGTTAATCTTTTGACGTTTATTGATAGGGAAAGAACCTTAAAGGTCCTTTCCCTTTTTTATAATTAATATAATGATAATCTAAAATAAGATACTAATATTAAATTTATAGTAGAAATGATATGATAGACTTATTAGAAATATGAGAGGAGATTCGTAATGTCTCAAGAGAAAAAAGTTTTCAAGACTGAGTGGGCTAATCGTTCTTTAACGATTGAAACAGGGCAACTTGCCAAACAAGCGAATGGCGCAGTGCTTGTTCGTTATGGCGATACTGTAGTACTTTCTACAGCAGTAGCATCAAAGGAACCACGTGATGGTGACTTCTTCCCACTTATGGTAAATTATGAAGAAAAAATGTATGCAGCAGGTAAAATACCAGGTGGATTTAAGAAACGTGAGGGCCGTCCAAGTGATGAAGCTACCCTAACTGCACGTTTGATTGATAGACCGATACGACCATTATTTCCTAAAGGTTATAAATATGATGTGCAAATTATGAATACTGTATTAAGTGCAGACCCAGATTGTTCACCTGAAATGGCTGCAATGATAGGTTCATCAATGGCATTAAGTGTATCTGACATTCCTTTCCAAGGACCTATCGCAGGTGTCAACGTAGGCTATATTGATGGAGAATACATTATTAATCCAACAGTTGAACAAAAGGAAATCTCTAGATTAGATTTAGAAGTTGCTGGTCATAAAGATGCAGTAAACATGGTTGAAGCGGGTGCGAGCGAAATAACTGAAGAAGAAATGTTAGAAGCAATCTTCTTTGGTCACAAGGAGATCCAACGTCTAGTTGATTTCCAACAAGAAATCGTTAATCATATTCAACCTGAAAAGAAAGCATTTGTACCTGTTGAAAAAGATGAATCACTCATCGAACAAGTAAAACAATTAACTGAGGCTAACGGATTAAAGGATACTGTGTTAACTTTTGATAAGCAGCAACGTGACATCAATTTAGATGCATTGAAAGAAAAAGTTGCAAGTGAATTTATCGATGAAGCAGATCCAGAGAATGAAACATTAATTAAAGAAGTATACAGTATTTTGAATGATCTTGTAAAAGAAGAAGTAAGACGTTTGATTGCTGACGAAAAAATTCGCCCAGATGGTCGTAAAACGGATGAAATTAGACCGCTTGATTCAGAGGTTGGTTTATTGCCAAGAACGCACGGTTCAGGTCTATTTACAAGAGGTCAAACTCAAGCGTTATCTGTCGTTACATTAGGATCATTAAGTGAATATCAAATACTTGATGGTTTAGGAGAAGAAGAACAAAAACGCTTTATGCACCACTATAATTTCCCTAACTATTCAGTTGGTGAAACAGGTCCTGTTCGTTCTCCAGGACGTCGTGAAATTGGTCACGGTGCATTAGGTGAACGTGCATTAAGTCACATTATACCTGATACACAAGATTTCCCATATACAGTACGTGTGGTAAGTGAAGTGTTAGAATCAAATGGTTCTTCTTCACAAGCTTCAATTTGTGGGTCAACGCTTGCATTAATGGATGCTGGTGTACCAATCAAAGCGCCGGTAGCTGGTATTGCTATGGGACTTGTAACTCGTGAAGATAGTTATACTATTTTGACAGATATCCAAGGTATGGAAGATGCTTTAGGCGATATGGACTTTAAAGTTGCAGGAACTGCTGAAGGTATTACGGCTATTCAAATGGACATTAAAATTGATGGTTTAACTAAAGAAATTATTCAAGAAGCATTAGCACAAGCAAAAGAAGGTCGCTTAGCAATCTTGGATCATATGCTACAAACGATTGACACACCACGCAATGAGTTAAGCATGTATGCACCTAAAGTGGTTACAATGCAAATTAAGCCAGAAAAAATCAGAGATGTCATCGGTCCTGGTGGTAAGAAGATTAATGAAATCATCGATGCAACAGGAGTAAAACTTGATATTGAACAAGATGGCTCAATCGTCATCGGTGCTGTAGATAAGGAAGCAATCGACAAAGCACGTAGTATTATTGAAGATATTACACGTGAAGCTGAAGTTGGCCAAGTCTATGACGGCAAAGTTAAGCGTATTGAAAAATATGGTGCGTTTGTAGAATTGTTCCCTGGTAAAGATGCATTAGTTCATATTTCTCAAATTGCGAATGAACGTATCGATAAAGTGGAAGATGTCTTGAAAGTTGGAGACACATTTAAAATTAAAGTAACAGAAATTGATAAGCAAGGTCGTGTCAATGCTTCACATAAAGCATTGTTATCAGAAGAATCTTAAGCTTAAATATTAGCATGATTTTGAAACTAGTTGTGATTAGGAATATAGTTGACGGGAAATCCGTTTGATTATGTTTCTAATCAATAAAGCTGGTTTCTTTTTTTTAGCGAAAGAATGACATCACAACATGTCTAATTAAATTGTACTATGTCATAAAATCTGTAGGTACACGTTACTCAAAATGATATCAGTTGATATATTCTAGTTAGTGTTAAAGCATGTAAACCTTACTTTAATAGTGTACATCAAGCTTGTTTTAACTTATAATAAATTATGAGTTTATATATGGTCGGGGATATTCAAATAGGAGGTAACATTTTGAGTTTAATAAAGAAAAATAATAATAACATTCGTATTATTCCTCTTGGCGGAGTCGGAGAAATAGCGAAAAATATGTATATCGTTGAAGTAGACGATGAGATGTTTATGTTAGATGCAGGATTGATGTTCCCAGAGGATGAAATGCTGGGCGTAGATATAGTAATTCCTGACATTCAATACGTAATTGAAAATAAAGACAAGTTGAAAGGGATCTTCTTAACACATGGACATGAGCATGCGATTGGTGCAGTTACATATGTGCTTGAACAAGTTGATGCACCTGTATACGGTTCGAAGTTAACGATCGGCTTAGTCAAAGAGAATATGAAGGCAAGAAATGTCAATAAGAAAGTTAGATATTACACTGTAAACAATGAATCTATCATGCGTTTCAAAGGTGTAAACATAACGTTTTTCAACACGACACACAGTATCCCAGATAGTTTAGGCGTTTGTATTCATACATCATACGGTGCAATTGTTTATACGGGTGAATTTAAATTCGACCAAAGTTTACACGGACATTATGCACCAGACTTAAAGAAAATGACGGAAATTGGAGAATCAGGTGTATTTGCATTGATTAGTGATTCTACTGAAGCTGAGAAACCAGGTTATAATACGCCTGAAAATGTAATTGAATCTCATATGTATGATGCATTTACTAAAGTTAAAGGGCGTTTAATTGTTTCGTGTTATGCATCAAACTTTATTAGAATTCAACAAGTGTTGAACATTGCAAGCAAATTAAATAGGAAGGTTTCTTTCTTGGGACGTTCTCTAGAAAGTTCATTTAATATTGCACGTAAAATGGGTTATTTCGATATACCTAAAGACTTATTAATACCTATTAATGAAGTTGAAAACTACCCTAAAAACGAAGTGATTATAATTGCTACTGGTATGCAAGGTGAACCTGTGGAAGCATTAAATCAAATGGCATTGAAGAAGCATAAAATAATGAATATTGAACCAGGAGATTCAGTGTTCTTGGCAATTACGGCATCTGCAAATATGGAAGTCATTGTAGGAAATACACTTAATGAATTAGTGCGAGCTGGTGCAGAAATTATTCCAAATAATAAAAAGATACATGCATCAAGTCATGGATGTATGGAAGAATTAAAAATGATGATTAACATTATGAAACCAGAGTATTTCTTACCAGTTAATGGCGAGTTTAAAATGCAAATTGCACATGCTAAATTAGCTAATGAGGCAGGCGTTCAGCCTGAAAAGATTTTCTTAGTTGAAAAAGGCGATGTTGTTAACTTCAATGGTGAAGAAATGATTCTAAATGAAAAAGTCAATTCGGGTAATGTATTGATTGACGGAATTGGTGTCGGTGATGTAGGTAATATCGTGTTACGTGACCGTCATCTCCTAGCTGAAGATGGTATCTTTATCGCTGTAGTAACACTTGATCCTAAGAATAGACGAATTGCAGCTGGTCCTGAAATCCAATCTCGAGGTTTTGTTTATGTGCGAGAAAGCGAAGCGTTATTGAATGAAGCTGAAGAAAAAGTAAGAGAGATTGTAGAATTAGGTTTACAAGAGAAAAGAATAGAATGGTCTGATATCAAACAAAACATGAGAGACCAAATTAGTAAACTGTTATTCGAAAACACAAAACGTCGTCCAATGATTATTCCAGTTATTTCTGAAATTTAATAGAATTGAACAAAACAAAGAGGTTAAGACAAACGCTTAGGTTAACATTTTAAAAGTCGATTGCTGTCATTAGTTGTGATTTGATACGAATCCATGATTAATACGACGCAACCTTTAAAGCTAGCAGAAGCGGAATAAGTCTTTGCCTCTTTTGTGTTATCATATTGATGTAATAAGTTAATGTTTTGAGTTATAGAATGGAGAAAAGGTACTGTTAGATATGTATGAGTTTTAAAGTAATACATATCATATTCAAACTTACATAAATAGACGAAATTAGAGTTGAAAAGAAGGTGTGAAATTTGGCACAAACGAAAAAGAGAACGACAACTAAGAAAAAATCAACAAATACTAGAAATAATAAAAGTCGCCAGAAAAAGAAACAGACAGATAGTCCGTTAAGATATATATTAGCTATTGCAATCTTTATATTAGTAGGATTAGGAGCCTTTCAATTAGGTATTGTAGGAACGATGATAGACAGTTTCTTTAATTATTTATTTGGAACTAGTCGATTTCTTACTTATATATTAGTATTAATTGCTACGGTGTATATGACATATTATAAAGCATTACCAAAGACTAGAAGAACAGTTGGCGCTGTAGTATTGCAATTCGCCTTGCTATTCTTAATGCACATCATTTTTTATTTTACAAATCATACTAAGGCGCAACGAGAGCCAGTATTATCATTTGTATATAAATCATATGAACATACACATTTCCCTAATTTTGGGGGAGGGTTAATTGGTCATTATTTATTAGCATTATTTAACCCATTAATTTCAATAGTCGGTGTGATAATCATTACATTATTACTTATTGCTTCAAGTATTATTTTATTGTTAAAGCAAAAGCACAGAGATGTTTCTAAAATAATGTTTGAACAATTGAAAAGTAAAAGTAAAGACGCATCTGCCAATATGCATGAAAAAAGAAAGCAAAATAAAATTAAAAAAGACGCAAAAGCTAGAGTGAAAGCAGAAAGAAAAGCTGAGCAAGAAAAACAGTTGAAATTAGAAGAACCAATGAAAGACGTAAGTAACTTCCCTGAAGTACAAGATTCAGAGTCAACATCGAATCAAGCAGACATTCCAATCTATGGTCATAGTGAAAGTGATGAAACAAGTTCATTGAGCCGAACGAAGAAACGCTCAAAACGTGTGTTTGATCAAGATAATAATCAAAATGACCAATCAGGAGTACAGAACTCAGAAAATCAATCACATAAAGATGTTCATTCGGATGATAAAAGTGACCATGATAATACTTCGGACAATAGCGGTTCGATTTCTGAAGCAGGAGAAGTAGAAAATGAAGCATATAAAATACCACCATTAACATTGTTGAATCAACCTGCAAAGCAACAATCAACTTCAAAAGCGGAAGTACAGAAAAAAGGTCAATTACTAGAAACAACATTGAAAAACTTTGGAGTTGATGCTAGAGTCACTCAAATCAAGATTGGACCAGCAGTAACACAATACGAAATTCAGCCAGCTCAAGGTGTAAAGGTAAGTAAAATCGTTAATTTGCATAATGATATTGCCCTTGCATTAGCAGCAAAGGATGTACGTATTGAAGCCCCTATACCTGGACGTTCTGCTGTGGGTATTGAGGTTCCTAATGATAAGATTTCACTTGTATCTCTAAAAGAAGTATTAGATGAAAAATTCCCTGCCAAAAACAAATTGGAAGTTGGATTAGGAAGAGATATTTCTGGAAGTCCGATAACAGTTGAATTAAATAAAATGCCACATTTATTAGTTGCAGGTTCGACAGGTAGTGGTAAATCAGTATGTATCAATGGCATTATTACAAGTATCTTACTTAACGCGAAACCCCACGAAGTAAAACTTATGTTAATTGATCCAAAAATGGTAGAATTAAATGTATATAATGGCATACCACATCTATTAATTCCAGTAGTTACTAATCCTCATAAGGCATCTCAAGCATTGGAAAAGGTTGTGGCTGAAATGGAACGTCGTTACGATTTATTCCAGCACAGTTCAACCAGAAATATTGAAGGCTATAATGAAATGATTCGTAAACAGAATAAAGAATTAGATGAAAAGCAGTCTGAGTTGCCATATATTGTCGTTATAGTAGATGAATTAGCGGATTTAATGATGGTAGCAGGTAAAGAAGTAGAAAATGCAATTCAACGTATCACACAGATGGCCCGTGCTGCTGGTATACATCTGATTATTGCGACTCAACGTCCTTCGGTTGATGTCATCACAGGGTTAATCAAGAATAATATACCAACTCGAATTGCATTTGCAGTGAGCTCTCAAACCGATTCAAGAACGATTATTGATAGTGGCGGCGCTGACAAACTTCTCGGAAAAGGGGATATGTTATATGTAGCTAACGGCGGGTCAACGAGAACACGTGTACAAGGTGCTTTCTTAAGTGATCAAGAAGTACAAGAAGTCGTTAACTATGTTGTAGAACAACAAAAGGCGAATTATGTTAAAGAAATGGAACCTGATGCGCCAGTGGATAAAGCTGATATGAAGAGTGAGGATGCACTTTACGATGAAGCATATTTATTCGTTTTAGAACAACAAAAGGCAAGTACATCGTTACTACAGAGACAGTTTAGAATCGGATATAACAGAGCTTCTAGATTGATGGATGATTTAGAGCGTAATCAAGTAATCGGACCACAAAAAGGTAGTAAACCTAGACAAATTCTTGTGGATTTAGATAGTGATGAGGTGTAAATATGGAACTTACTTCAGTTTATAAAGTCAAAGAATGGTTAATACAGCAAATTAAATCAGGTGATTTTCAATATGGTGAGCAGTTACCAAGTCACCTTGCTATAGCAAGAAAGCTAAATGTGAAAACAGACGATGTTTATGATGCTATTGATGAACTCATTACTGAACAAGTATTATCAAATAATTTAGAGGAAGGTGCGAGTGTTAAATCACAGCACCCATTCCTTTATCCATTAGGTGAGTTAGTTAGTATCAGTAAAATGATTCGAGCAAAGGGTTATGAACCTGGAACAGAATTCATTAGTTTTGATGAAAAGCCTTCAACTTCGTTAGATGCGACAACTTTAAATTTACCTGAAAAGGATTATGTGACAATCATCGAACGTATTCGAACGGCAGATAAACAACCAGTTGTTTACTGTTTAGACAAGGTGCCGACACGACTACTAACTTGTGCTCAATATCAAAATAGTAATGAGTCATTATTAGAAGCCATCGAACTCAATTCGTCGACAAAGATAGCATATGCTGAAACAGAAATAGAGTCGATAAGCTATGAACCGCATATTTCGGATGTATTAGATGCATCACCACATGAAGGTTTAATGTTATTAAAGCTCGTGCACTATGATCAAGATGAAAAACCAATATTTTATTCTTTTAATTATTTCAAAAGTAGTTTAGTTAAATTCAAAACGGTTAGAAATAGATTATAATAACAAAATTATGAAAGTGAGGCATGACAATTTGAATAAAGACACACGACAAAATGATTTACATATCAAAGTAATGCCAACGTCTAAATTTAAGACAACCACCATTACGTTAAAGTTTATGGCACCACTAGATAATGAAACTATGACAGCAAGGTCAGTACTAAGTAAATTATTAGTGAGAGCAACTAAAAAATGGCCGACGGATAAAGACTTTAATCGTCATTTGTCTAATTTATATGGTGCGTATGTTAATAGTTTCGTTACAAAATTTAAAGATAAACATGTAATTACCATATCTTTAGAACTCGTAAATGAACGTTACTTAAAGGATCAAACTCCTCTTTTTGAAAAGGGATTACAACTCCTAAAGGAAATTGTTTGGAATCCTCTAGTATATGACAATCAGTTCAATGCGAACTTTGTAGCACAAGAAAAAACATTATTAGCCAAGAAATTAGAAGCTATGGTCGATAATAAATCACAGATATCATTTTTAAATTTATTAAAACATATGTTTGGCGATCACCCATACAGACATCTTGCAACTGGTCAAGTTTCATATATTAACGACATAACACCGGAAACCTTATACCATACATATCAATCTATGTTATCTGACGACTTTTGTGCCGTTTATGTAGTCGGTAATGTGGATGAAACAACAGTAAAATCTCAAATAGACACATATTTTAATATTCAAACAGTACCATTTGAACTTACTACTGTGACACCAATGTTAACGAATCATGAGTTGCCTCAGACAATCCTTGAAGAAGATGACGTAGACCAAGCTAAGTTAAATATGGGCTTTAAACTGCCAACAGTATATGGAGAAGCAGATTATTTTGCAGTAGTTGTATTTAACATTATGTTTGGAGGCGACCCTTCTTCAGTACTTTTCAATGAAGTCCGTGAAAAACAAAGTTTAGCGTATTCGATTCATTCTCAAATTGATGGCAAAAATGGATATATGTTTGTATTAAGTGGTGTTTCGAGTGATAAATATGAAGTTGCAAAAGATACCATTATTGAAGAATTTAATAAAATCCAAGCAGGTCAATTTGATGATAGTAAATTGGCATTAGCCAAAAAGGTTATCGTTTCACAAAGACAAGAGTCACAAGATAGAGCAAAGAGTATTATTGAGATTTTAAATAATAATATTTTATTAAATGAGGATTTAACCGAAGATATGTATATTGAAGGAATAGAGCATGTTACAAGAGAAGATGTCATCAAGGTTGCACAAGCAACAGTGCTTGATACGATATATATATTGACGAAAGGAGGTAGTGAATCGTGAAGGAAACATACTATGATCAAATAGATGAGCGGGTCTTTGAAGCAGAATTAGAAAATGGTTTGAAGGTATTTATTATTCCAAAAGCAGGATTCCAAAAGACCTTTGTCACATATACTACTCAATTTGGATCGTTAGATAATAAGTTTAAGCCTCATGGCAGTGATACATATGTAACAGTACCAGACGGTGTGGCGCACTTTTTAGAACATAAATTATTTGAAAATGAAGAAGAAGATTTATTTACTGCATTTGCAGAAGATAATGCACAAGTTAATGCCTTTACGAGTTTCGACCGTACAAGTTACCTGTTTAGTGCAACTGATAACGTGGATCGCAATATTAAACGATTATTGACTATGGTGGAGACACCTTACTTTACAAAGGAAACAGTTGATAAGGAAAAAGGTATTATTGCTGAAGAAATTAAAATGTATCAAGAACAGCCAGGATATAAATTAATGTTTAACACGCTAAAAGCAATGTATCAAACACATCCAATCCGTGTCGATATTGCAGGTAGTGTTGAAAGTATTTATCAAATTACTAAAGATGATTTATATCTTTGCTATGAAACATTTTATCATCCGTCAAATATGGTGCTATTCGTTGTAGGAGATGTAGATCCTGAGCATATTTATCGTGTCGTAGCTGAACATGAGGATATGAGAGATAAAGAGTATCAACCTGAAATAGTGAGAGATCCGTTGATTGAACAAGAGAAAGTAAGTGAATCGGTTGTAACTGAGACAATGAAATTACAATCACCTCGTTTAATGCTTGGATTCAAAAATAAGGTTCCACAGAATGAACCATCAGAAACATACGTACGTCGTGACCTTGAAATGACACTCTTTTTCGAGATGGTATTCGGTGAAGAGACAGATTTTTATCAAACGTTACTCAATCAAGACTTAATTGACGAGACCTTTGGATATCAATTTATGCTTGAACCTACATACAGTTTCTCTATCGTGACAAGTGCAACACAAAAACCAGATGAATTAAAAGCATTATTACTTACCGAATTAGAGAGCAAGTTAGGTAATATTGAGGATAATGATGCATTTGAATTATTGAAGAAACAATTTATAGGAGAATTTATTTCAGGATTAAATTCTCCAGAGTATATAGCAAATCAATATACAAAACTCCACTTTGAAGGTGTCAGTCTATTTGATTTATTAGACATAGTAGAAAGTATTACATTGGAAAGTGTGAATGAAACAGCGAAGACTTGTCTGAATCTAGAACAGATGGTCGACAGTCGACTGGAGATGAAATAATACATGAAAGCATTAGTGATTGGTGGCTCTGGGTCAATTGGTACAGCAATCACCGAACGCCTATTGTCTGATGGCTATGAAGTTATTGTTCACTACAATCAAGCTGATTTATCATCATTACAAGAGCATTATCAAGGACAAGCAGTACAATTTGTACAATGTGATTTAAGTAAAGTAGACAATTTAGATGAATATTTTTATTTTGTTCAAAATTTAGACTGTTTGATATACACCAGTGGACAAGCTTTATACGGTATGTTACAAGATATGACAGATGCGATGATTGATGAAAGTTATACGTTACATCTTCGTCAACTCATGCGTATTTGTCGATACTTTATTGATCAATTGAGACAAAGTATAAACGGTCGCATTGTTGTAGTATCATCCATTTGGGGTGAAACTGGTGCGAGTTTAGAATCGGTTTATTCCGCAATGAAAGCTGGACAAATCGGTTTTGTTAAAGCGCTGAGTCAAGAATTGGCCTTAAGCACTGTTACAGTTAATGCGATTGCACCTGGCTTTGTCAGTGGGCGCATGACACAAGTATTTGATGATGATACATTAACAGAAATGGTTGAATCATTGCCACAACAGCGTTTGATTGACCCTCAAGAAATTGCGCATACATGTAGTTATCTTTGTCATCCTTACGCCAAGAGCATCACGGGTACTGTTCAAAAAGTCAATGGAGCTTGGTATTTATAAATTTATATACTGTTGAAAAAACAATCCAACGCATGTACATTCAGTGCTATAATGTGATTACAATAAATGATAAAGTAACAAATGAATAGCTCTATATTTATAATAAATTTTAATTTATTGTTTTTACTAGACGTTTATTTTTATCAAAGCTATTATAAATAATAACTGTTGTTTTGAAACGAAGGGGTGTTTATTTCATGGCAGTCGCTACTAGAAAAGAATGGTATTTAGAATATGAGATAACAATGAACCGTGCTGGATTATTAGGTGATATTTCAAGTTTACTTGGTATGATGGGGATTAGTATTGTCACTATTAACGGTATTGAAGAAAGTAGACGTGGTTTACTTATCAAGACTGATAGTTTAGAAAAGGTAAATCGCTTTGAAAACATTGTAATGGAAATTGATGATATTTCGATTACCAAATTGAGAAAGCCAGAACTGCGTGATCGTCTAGCTGTCCGTCATGGTAGATACATAGAGCAAGATGCCGATGACAAAAAGACATTTCGTTTTGAACGTGAAGACTTAGGGTTACTTGTCGATTTTATGGCTGAATTATTTAAAGAAGATGGTCATAAATTAATTGGTATAAGGGGTATGCCTAGGGTAGGGAAGACAGAATCTATCGTTGCAGCAAGTGTCTGTGCACATAAAAGATGGTTGTTTATCAGTTCAACTTTAATCAAACAAACCGTGAGAAGTTCGTTGATTAAAGGTGAATATGACTCAGACCATGTCTATATTATTGACGGTGCAGTTACAGCACGTGAATCAAGCCAAAAGCACCAAGATCTTGTGAAGGAAGTAATGAGTTTGCCGGCCATTAAGGTAGTTGAGCATCCAGATTTATTTGTTGAAACAAGTGATTACGAAATGAAAGATTTTGATTATATTATTGAATTAAGAGAAAATAAAAACCAAGAAATCCATTATGAAGAAATGAAAAAACAAACAGTTAAAAGTAAAAACAATTTAGACTTTAGCGATGATGGTTTTGGTGGCGGCTTTGGCTTTTTTGAATAATCAAATTAATTACATTTTATTAAAGGAGGCTTTACAACTGTGAATTCAATAGGTCAAACTTTAAAAGGTCGCCGAGAGCGTTTAGGTATGACATTAAATGAATTAGAGTCTCGTACACAAATTAAAAGAAAAACACTGACATTGATTGAAAATAATGATTTTGCTTCACTGAAAAATCAAAACTATGCTGAAGGCTTTATTATTAAGTATGCTAAGGCAGTGAATATCGATTCGGATCAACTTATTGAAGCACATAAAGAAGAAATTCCCAATGCGGATCATGATTTGGATCAAGTCATTGCGGCTTTTTCAGGTGAGCATAAACCAACATATAGAAGTAAAGATAAAGAACCACTACAACTTGCTGTAGTCGTTAGTTTTATAGTTATTGTTACAGCTATACTGTGGGTATTAGCAGTATTATTCTTGTAGATGAATTTAAGTTATAAATAGAAATGAGGCATTTTATATGAATATACCGAATTGGATAACCGTTTTTAGAGTTATACTAATTCCAGTGTTTATGGTATTTGCATTAGCAGATTTTGGTTTTGGTAAAGTTTCTTTTATCGGTGGAAATGATATTAGAATTGAATTATTGATTAGTGGTGTTATTTTTATCATTGCATCGTTGAGTGACTTTGTAGATGGTTATCTTGCTAGAAAGTGGCAGTTAGTTACCAATATGGGTAAATTTCTAGACCCATTAGCAGATAAATTACTAGTGTCGAGCGCATTAATAGCATTGGTACAAATTGATTTAACTAACTCGGTTGTAGCAATTATCATTATTGCACGAGAATTTGCAGTCACAGGGTTAAGATTATTGCAAATTGAGCAAGGATTTGTCAGTGCTGCCGGACAATTAGGAAAAATCAAAACGGCCGTTACAATGGTAGCAATTGTTTGGATATTATTAGGCGATCCACTTGCAAATTGGATTGGTTTTTCACTAGGTCAAACATTATTATATATCGGTGTATTCTTTACAATCTTATCTGGAATTGAATATTTCTATAAAGGTAGAGATGTGTTTAAAGCTAAATAATGTCGAAATGCTGTCGAAAGCATTTAAAAGTTACTAAAGTCAGATAAATCATCTGACTTTTTTTGATTTGAAAAGACTAACCATACTTTTTTATCAATTAAAAACGAAATATTTCGTTTTTGCTTGTACTTCGTTTTATAATTTAACTATGTTAAATATAGTGTAGCTTGTATGAAGGAGGAGTTTACTTGAATATATCAATAATCGCAGTGGGTTCTGAATTATTATTAGGACAAATTGCTAATACCAATGGACAATATCTATCACAATTATTAAATGGGATCGGTCACAGTGTGGTGGAACATGCAGTTATTGGTGATAACCCGGAACGTTTGAAACGTGTATTCAATACAGCACTAGACAACAATGATGCAGTGATTCTAACTGGTGGTTTAGGTCCTACTAAGGATGATTTGACAAAGCATACAGTAGCGGAGGTGCTTGGTCGTGAATTAGTAACAGATAGTGCTGCTTTAGAAGATATTGAGCAGTATTTTATCAAGCAAAACGTTGAAATGACGCCTAATAATCGTCAACAAGCACTTGTAATAGAAGGGTCAGAAGTGTTAGAAAATAAATTTGGCATGGCGCCAGGTATGTTAGTTAAACATAAGGATAAGAAAGTGATTCTACTCCCTGGACCACCAAAAGAAATGCAACCTATGGCTAAAAATGAACTATTGCCATATTTATTAGATGGCGAACAAATTATCTTCTCAGAATTATTGCGTTTCGCTGGTATTGGTGAATCTAAAGTTGAAACAGAATTATTAGATTTAATCGATAATCAAACGAATCCTACTATAGCACCATTAGCGGGTACTCATGAAGTAAATATCAGACTAACTGCAAACGGTGAAACAGTTGAAAACTGTAAAGCCTTGATTGATCCAATTAAAACAGAGATTTTAAATAGAATTGGTGATTTCTATTATGGTTCTGACGATATTAAGTTAGAACAAGCATTGATGCAAAATATCGAACGTACATTTGCGATATATGACGGTGTTACTGATGGAGATTTATATTCTCGTTTAAAAGATTTTGACCAAGAAGAACGCTTATTAGGCATGTTGCCACATAATAACCAATTTATAAGTAATGACTTGGATATAGAGAGACAATTATCAATTTCAACGAATATTGTAAAGGATTTATATAAATCTGAAGTTGCAATATCATTACTATATAATAAAGATACGGTGTATTTAGGCGTTCTAAAGGAAGACAAATTGTCTGTACAACATTTTAAAATGATACAACAACGCAATTTGCTTAAACACCGAACACAAAATTATGTATTAATTAGATTGCTAAATCGTTTAAAATCCCAATAAATCAATAGTTATCTTAATTTTTGAACAGTACGTGTGTTCTATATTAGACAAAACGAACGGTATTTTTAGCGAACAAATATTCGCAAAATGCTTGCACTAAAATAAAAATACATGTATAGTATGGGTAAGATAATTTTCAGAGACAAAACTCATTTAGGAGGTCCAGCATTGGATAACGATCGTCAAAAAGCTTTAGATACAGTAATTAAAAATATGGAGAAGTCATTTGGTAAAGGCGCAGTAATGAAACTTGGTGACAATAAAGCACGTAAAGTTTCAAGTGTTTCAAGTGGCTCAGTCACATTAGATAATGCTTTAGGAGTAGGTGGTTACCCTAAAGGTAGAATTGTAGAAATATATGGACCAGAAAGTTCTGGTAAGACTACTGTAGCATTGCATGCTATTGCTGAAGTACAAAAAAATGGTGGTGTAGCTGCATTTATCGATGCAGAACATGCGCTAGATCCAGTGTATGCTGAAGCATTAGGAGTAGATATCCAAAATTTATACTTATCACAACCGGACCATGGTGAACAAGGACTAGAAATTGCAGAAGCATTCGTTCGTAGTGGTGCAGTAGATATTGTAGTTGTCGATTCGGTAGCCGCTTTAACACCTAAAGCAGAGATAGAAGGAGAAATGGGTGACACGCATGTCGGTTTACAAGCACGACTTATGTCACAAGCATTACGTAAATTGTCAGGTGCCATTTCTAAATCAAATACGACAGCAATTTTCATCAACCAGATTCGTGAAAAGGTCGGCGTTATGTTTGGTAACCCTGAGACTACACCAGGTGGTAGAGCGCTGAAATTCTATAGTTCAGTTCGTTTAGAAGTTAGACGTGCAGAACAATTGAAACAAGGTCAAGAAATCGTTGGTAATAGAACTAAGATTAAAGTTGTTAAGAACAAAGTAGCACCACCTTTCAGAATTGCAGAAGTTGATATTATGTATGGTAAAGGTATCTCTAAAGAAGGTGAATTAATCGACTTAGGCGTTGAGAACGAAATCGTTGATAAATCAGGTGCTTGGTATTCATATAATGGAGAACGCATGGGGCAAGGTAAAGAAAATGTTAAGACTTACCTTATGGAAAATCCAGCAGTTAAGAATGAAATCAATCAAAAGTTACGTGAAACTTTAGGTATATTTGATGGTGATGTCGAAGAGAGTGAAGAAGAACAACCAACTTCACTATTTGAAGATGAATAAGTTAAACTTAGTGCATACATGCAAATATTTTCAATGCACGTGTCATATCCCGAGATTAGTAGTTATCTAATCTCGGGATATTTTTATAAAAATCTTTCAAATTGAGTGTCTAACGTTTGAATACGGGACTAATTATACTGAAAGTAGTAAAATAATAATTTAAATTTATGTGAAAAATTTTATTCTGATTTTCCATAAAATAAGGCGAATCGTGTGTTATCAACATCTATAGTAAATAAAGTGTAAAAGAGAGGTCTCTAATATTGAATTTATGTAGGTGGAAACCTTGACACTTCTTGTCTTTAAACCGTACAATTACATTGTATGATTCTTATATAACTTCATATAATCATATTGAATTTGATATACAGAGCAAAATCCTAGAAAAAAGGGGGTGTTTGTGTGAATTTATTAGGCCTCCTACTCGTTTTGCTAGGTATTATTCTCGGAGTTGTTGTAGGGTATATTATAGCCCGTAATTTATTGCATCAAAAGCAATTACAAGCAAGACAAACTGCCGAAGATATTGTCGAACAAGGTAAAAAAGAAGCAGATAATATCAAGAAGGAAAAGCTCCTTGAAGCTAAAGAAGAAAATCAAATCTTAAAAGAA
The DNA here is from genome assembly GCF_043107035.1 of Staphylococcus sp. 231237_7MaSpsaltlick. Taxonomy (NCBI): domain Bacteria; kingdom Bacillati; phylum Bacillota; class Bacilli; order Caryophanales; family Staphylococcaceae; genus Staphylococcus; species Staphylococcus sp. 231237_7MaSpsaltlick. The sequence continues at coordinate 29,852 of NZ_JBICNX010000022.1, read as the reverse complement.
CAAAGTGAAAATGAACTTCGTGAAAGACGTGGTGATCTTCAAAGGCAAGAAGCCCGACTTCTTCAAAAAGAAGAAAACTTAGAGCGAAAATCTGATCTATTAGACAAAAAAGATGAGATTTTAGAGCAAAAAGAATCTAAACTTGAAGAAAGACAACAACAAGTAGATGCAAAAGAGAGTAGTGTTCAAACGTTAATAAATAAGCATGAACAAGAATTAGAACGCATCTCTGGTCTCTCTCAAGAAGAAGCAGCACAAGAACAACTTCAAAGAGTAGAAGATGAATTGTCACAAGATATTGCAATACTTGTTAAGGAAAAAGAGAAAGAAGCAAAAGAAGCAGTCGATAAAAATGCTAAAGAACTATTAGCAACAACTGTTCAACGTTTAGCTGCGGAACATACTTCCGAGTCAACAGTATCAGTTGTTAATTTACCGAATGATGAAATGAAAGGTCGAATCATTGGTCGTGAAGGAAGGAATATCAGAACGTTAGAAACGTTAACTGGTATTGACTTAATTATAGATGACACGCCAGAGGCAGTTATACTTTCTGGTTTTGACCCAATTAGACGTGAAATTGCTAGAACAGCATTAGTAAATCTTGTTTCAGATGGACGTATCCATCCTGGAAGAATTGAAGATATGGTAGATAAAGCTCGAAAAGAAGTAGACGATATTATTAGAGATGCTGGGGAACAAGCTACATTTGAAATAAATGTACATAATATGCATCCAGATTTAGTAAAAATCTTAGGTCGTTTACAGTATCGTACAAGCTATGGACAAAATGTACTAAAACATTCAGTTGAAGTTGCTCATTTAGCAGGTATGCTAGCAGCAGAATTGGGTGAAGATGTTACATTAGCTAAACGTGCTGGTCTACTTCATGACGTTGGTAAAGCGATTGACCATGAAGTTGAAGGTAGCCATGTTGAAATAGGAGTTGAATTAGCTAAGAAATATGCTGAAAGTGAAACAGTTATTAATGCAATTCATTCCCACCATGGTGATGTTGAACCTACTTCAATAATTTCTATTTTGGTTGCAGCAGCGGATGCATTATCTGCCGCTAGACCTGGAGCTCGTAAAGAGACATTAGAAAATTATATAAGAAGATTAGAAAGACTTGAAACATTATCAGAAAGTTATGATGGTGTTGAAAAAGCATTTGCTATCCAAGCTGGTAGAGAGATTCGAGTTATTGTATCACCAGATACTATCGACGACTTAAAATCACACCGCTTAGCAAGAGATATTAAAAACCAAATTGAAGATGAACTTCAATATCCTGGTCATATAAAAGTGACAGTTGTTCGAGAGACTAGAGCAATTGAATATGCAAAATAACGTTCTAGATATTTAATGAAATTCTAGAACTAAGTTAAAGCCTATCCATAATTTTGGATAGGCTTTAACTTTTTATAATGTTAGACATTATGAAAAACAATAAAAGCTATCCTCAATTATTTGAGGATAGCTTTTATTGTTGAAGTATAGCTTGGTTATAAATAAATTATCTTCAATTAGCAATTAATAAGTACTAAGTTAATTCTAAATCTGCTGCTTTAATTTCTTTTAAAACTTCAGCTGTGTCGTAACAGTTTGTTGAAATGTTAGAATGTCTTTCGGCTAATCGATAGGCATTTACATAGAGTTCTAAACTGTCTTTAGCGATATCTTCTGGATTGTCACTTTTTGATGGATTTGCTGTAACTACTAAGTCAGCAAATTTTTGTGGATCAATATTTATTGACATTTATAAATTACAACTCCTATATCTAGTTAAATTAATGTTACAGTACATTGTTTACCACGTCATATCACTTTAAAACTTAGAAATTTGAATATATTTTTCACATTCACTTTTCATAATAAAAAAATTACATTAAACTATCAGTAAGAGAGGATGAACTGTTAATGAGAATACTTTTTATTGGGGATATTGTTGGTAAGGTAGGAAGAGATGCTATTAAAACATATTTACCGAAGTTAAAGCAAACACATCGCCCAACGGTTACAATAGTGAATGCAGAAAATGCTGCACACGGAAAAGGTTTAACCGAGAAAATTTATAAAGAACTGCTAAGAGAAGGCGTAGATTTCATGACAATGGGTAATCACACCTATGGTCAAAGACAAATTTATGATTTTATAGATGATGCTAAGCGTATGGTACGCCCAGCTAACTTCCCGGATGCAGCGCCCGGTGTCGGTATGCGATTCATTCAAATAAATGAGTTGAAATTAGCAATAATTAACTTACAAGGTCGTGCATTTATGCAAGATATTGATGATCCGTTTACCAAAGCAGATGAATTAATTGCACAAGCGAAACAAGAAACAGATTATATCTTTGTAGATTTTCATGCAGAAACAACATCTGAGAAAAATGCTATGGGCTGGTATTTAGATAACAGAGCAAGTGCAGTTGTTGGTACACATACACATATACAGACTTCTGACGAGAGAATTTTGCCTGGAGGTACAGGATACATTACTGATGTTGGAATGACGGGATATTATGATGGCATTTTAGGAATTAATCGCACTGAAGTGATCAATCGATTTTTAACGAGTCTACCACAACGACATGTTGTACCTGATGAAGGTAGAAGTGTGTTGTCTGGTGTTATTATCGACTTAAATAAAGAAGGTAAAACGACACATATTGAACGCGTATTAATTAATGATGATCACCCTTTTTAAGCTATCGTCCATTAGTATGATTTTTAAAATGTTCCACTCTTTACATAGTAAAAGGGTGGTTCATTTTGATATGATGAAAGATGAATTATTAATACCACTAGGAGGCAAGATGATATGAAATCACAAGTATCATGGAAAGTGGGCGGTCAACAAGGTGAAGGTATAGAATCGACTGGGGAAATCTTCGCTACTGCTATGAACCGTAAAGGATACTACTTATATGGCTATCGTCATTTTTCAAGTAGAATTAAAGGCGGCCACACAAATAATAAAATAAGAGTATCAACAAGACCTGTACATGCAATTAGTGACGATCTAGATATATTAGTTGCATTTGATCAAGAAACGATTGAATTAAATCATCATGAGATGAGATCAGATAGTGTCATTATCGCTGATAGTAAGGCGAAACCACAAAAGCCTGAAGATTGTAAAGCTGAGATGATAGATTTACCATTAACTGCAACTGCCAAGGAATTAGGTACGGCTCTAATGAAAAATATGGTTGCGATAGGTGCAACGTGTGCAGTTATGGATTTAGAATTAAGTGATTTCGAGAGTTTAATCACGAACATGTTTACGAAAAAAGGTGAAAAAGTAGTTGAAATGAATATCGAAGCCTTAAAAGAAGGCTATCGATTGATGAGCGAACAACTTGAACATATCACTGGAGACTTTGTATTAGAACCTACAAACCATAATCCTCATTTATATATGATTGGTAATGATGCAATAGGTTTAGGCGCATTATCAGCTGGTTCTAGATTTATGGCTGCATATCCAATCACACCTGCTTCTGAAATTATGGAGTATATGATTGAGAATTTACCAAAAGTAGGCGGAACTGTAGTACAAACAGAGGATGAGATTGCAGCAGCAAATATGGCTATCGGTTCAAACTATGCGGGAGTTCGTGCATTTACGGCAAGTGCAGGACCTGGACTGTCGTTGATGATGGAAGCAATCGGTCTTTCTGGAATGACAGAAACGCCATTTGTTGTGATTAATACACAACGTGGAGGACCTTCAACTGGTTTGCCAACGAAGCAAGAGCAATCAGACTTAATGCAGATGATTTATGGTACACATGGCGATATACCTAAGATTGTTGTAGCACCTACAGATGCTGAAGATGCATTTTACCTAACTATGGAGGCCTTTAATTTAGCTGAGATGTACCAATGTCCGGTTATTGTATTAAGTGATTTACAATTATCTTTAGGTAAACAAACTGTCGATCAATTGGACTATAATCGCATTGAGATTAAACGTGGCGCAATTGTCCAGTCTGATATTGAAAGAGAAGAAGATGACAAATCTTATTTCAAGCGTTATGCACTTACGGAATCAGGTGTATCACCAAGACCGTTACCAGGAGTTAAAGGTGGTATTCATCATGTGACTGGTGTTGAACACAATGAAGAAGGTAAGCCAAGTGAAGCAGCAGATAATCGTAATCAACAAATGGATAAGCGTATGCGCAAAGTTGAACATTTATTAATTAATGAACCCGTTGAAGCGGATGTTGTTCATGATACTGCAGATATATTATATATTGGATTTATCTCAACTAAAGGTGCCATTCAAGAAGGTAAGGATAGACTAGAAGAACAAGGTGTAAAAGTGAATCATGTTCAAATTAGACAATTACATCCATTCCCTAAAGAAACACTACAGCAAGAAATAGACAAAGTGTCGAAAGTTGTAGTAGTTGAACATAATTACCAAGGCCAACTAGCAAATATTATAAAAATGAATGTAAATTTAGGCGATAAATTAATTAATCAGACTAAATATGATGGCACGCCATTTTTACCTAAAGAAATAGAACAAAAAGGATTAGAAATTGCCGAAGATTTAAAGGAGTTGGTGTAAGTGGCAACATTTAAAGATTTCAGAAATAATGTTAAACCCAATTGGTGTCCGGGATGTGGAGATTTCTCTGTTCAAGCTGCTATTCAAAAGGCAGCAGCTAATGTAGGTTTGGAGCCTGAAGAAGTAGCTATTATCACTGGTATAGGTTGTTCTGGACGCTTATCAGGATACATTAATTCCTATGGTGTGCATGGAATTCATGGTAGAGCCTTACCGCTTGCACAAGGTGTTAAAATGGCTAATAAAGATTTAACAGTTATCGCTTCAGGTGGTGATGGAGACGGTTACGCCATCGGTATGGGACACACAATACATGCCTTACGTAGAAATATGAATATGACATATATTGTAATGGATAATCAAATTTATGGTCTGACTAAAGGCCAAACATCGCCATCTTCAGCGCAAGGCTTTGTAACGAAATCAACACCAAAAGGGAATATAGAACAAAATGTAGCGCCATTAGAACTTGCTTTGTCATCTGGAGCTACGTTTGTTGCCCAAGGTTTCTCTAGTGATATTAAAGCACTGACGAAAATGATTGAAGATGCAATAAATCATGATGGCTTTTCATTTGTTAATGTTTTCTCACCATGCGTAACTTATAATAAAGTGAACACATATGATTGGTTTAAGGAAAACTTAACTGATATCGCTGACATAGATGGATATGATTTTACTGATAAAACAATGGCAACACAAAAGGTGTTAGAATACAATTCACTAGTTAAGGGGATTGTCTATCAAGACACAGATACGCCATCATTTGAGTCTCAAATTGATGAAATGTCTAATGAAGCATTAGCAAAACAAGATATTCATTTGGATGAAACTCAATTTAATGAATTAACGAAACAATTTGTGTAATCGAAGGACTTTTAAATATTTTTATAGCTGATATAATTCAAGTGTCAAAGATACTGTGTTATATCAGCTTTTTTTAGTAAATATGGAAATTAAAATAAGGAGTATATGATGGTAGATAAATATAGGACTATGGGAGAATTATTAACCAAAACTAAGCAAGGTGATGATTGGGATATCGTAACAAGAGAGGCAACAAAACCAGTTATTATAACTGCAGTGCATGGAGGGGCTATCGAACGTGGGACTTCAGAATTGGCTGATTGCCTAAGTGATTTAGGTGATTATAAATATTACACATTTAAAGGTGTTAGAAAAAACAAAAACCATGAATTACATGTAACTTCACGTCACTTTGACGAACCAAAATTACATCGAATGATTGAGGATAGTCAATTTGCAGTTTCAATACATGGTTGCATGGGCAATAAGTCAGAAGTTTATATTGGTGGACGTGACCTAGAATTAATTGCGGCCATCAAAAGTGAATTAGCAGACATTAATATTATAGTGAAAGATGCACCAAGTCATATATCTGGATTCCATAGAGATAACTTTGTTAACTGTTGTAAGCGGGAGGCAGGCGTGCAACTTGAATTGACAGTTGCATTGAGAAAAAGCCTGTTTAAAAATCGTAAATTCACTTTATCAGCGCGGGAAGATAAAAATAATTGGGATGATTTGATGTATCAATTCTCGGAGGCAATACATAACGCGTTGACACGTTGTAAAGTAAGTTAAGTACCATCATTCAAATGTATACTGTGAATATGTCAGTTGAAAAAGCTAACGATTACTATTTATTTGATGAATAATTTGTTAAAATAAAATGAATTGATATTCCGAATGAAGGGCTAGTGATAGATATGCATGATACATTAATGAGCGTTCAAATTATTCCAAAGACACCAAACGGTGAAGACGTGATTCCATATGTTGATGAAGCGATTAAAGTGATTGATGATTCTGGGTTAGCATATCGTGTAGGACCTTTAGAAACAACAGTACAAGGCGAGATGAATGAGTGCCTCATTTTAATTCAAAAGTTAAATGAACGTATGGTCGAATTAGAAGTACCTAGCACCATTTGTCAGGTTAAATTTTATCATGTTCCAGAAGGTATAACGATTGAAACTTTAACTGGTAAATATGATGAATTATAGTGCTTAACCGATTCAACTTAATGTTGTTGGATCGGTTTGTTATCTTAAACGGCATTTTGCACTTTAGTGCTAAATTTAATATAATGAAGAGATGATTATATATTGAACTTAGAACGGTAATGCAATGAGTAGCATTGTTGGTTAATTTTAATTTTGTTCTTAGTTTATATGATATAGAGAGGATTTTGTAAAGTGAATGAAGAACAAAGAAAAAGTACTTCGATAGATATTTTAGCTGAACGTGATAAAAAAGCTAAAGACTATAGTAAGTATTTCGAGCATGTATATCAGCCGCCAAGTTTAAAAGAGGCACGTAAACGTGGGAAAGAAGAAATTAATTATAATAGAGACTTTCAAATAGATGAAAAATATCGCAATATGGGTCAAGGAAAGACATTCTTGATTAAAACATATGGTTGCCAAATGAACGCACATGATACAGAGGTTATGGCGGGTATTTTAGAGGCATTGGGTTATAAACCAATCGAAGATATTAATAAAGCAGATGTGATTTTAATAAATACTTGTGCTATTCGTGAAAATGCTGAAAATAGAGTGTTTAGCGAAATCGGAAACTTAAAGCATTTGAAAAAGGAAAAGCCTGAAACGGTAATTGGTGTTTGTGGCTGTATGTCACAAGAAGAATCAGTAGTGAATAAAATATTGAAGTCATATCAAAATGTAGATATGATTTTTGGTACCCATAATATTCATCGCTTACCTGAAATATTAGAGGAAGCATATTTATCGAAAGCAATGGTGGTAGAAGTATGGTCTAAAGAAGGCGATGTCATTGAAAATCTACCGAAAGTACGTGAAGGTAATATTAAGGCATGGGTTAATATCATGTATGGCTGTGATAAATTTTGTACATATTGTATAGTGCCATTTACGCGAGGTAAAGAGCGTAGTAGAAGACCCGAAGATATTATCGAAGAAGTGCGTGGTCTTGCACGAGAAGGTTATCAAGAAATCACGCTACTAGGTCAGAATGTAAACTCATATGGTAAGGACATTGATGGCTTAGAATATGGATTAGGGGATTTACTAGAGGATATTTCACGTATTGATATTCCACGAGTAAGATTTACTACGAGTCATCCGTGGGATTTTACAGATCGTATGATTGAAGTTATTGCAAATGGTGGTAACATCGTGCCACATATTCATTTACCAGTGCAATCAGGAAATAATGCAGTGTTGAAAATAATGGGACGTAAATACACACGTGAAAGTTATTTAGATTTAGTCGATAGAATTAAAACACAGATACCAAATGTAGCATTAACTACAGATATTATCGTGGGTTATCCAAACGAAACAGAAGCTCAATTTGAAGAAACATTAACATTATATGATGAAGTTGAATTTGAGCACGCGTATACTTATATTTATTCACAAAGAGATGGTACACCTGCTGCTAAAATGCAAGATAATGTACCGATGGATGTAAAGAAAGATAGACTACAACGTTTAAATCAGAAAGTATCACAGTATTCTGAAGCGGCAATGAAACCATACGAAGGCCAAACAGTAGAGGTATTGTGTGAAGGTGCAAGTAAAAAGGATGATACTGTATTAGCAGGTTATACTGCTAAGAATAAATTAGTTAACTTTAAAGCGCCAAAGGACATGATAGGTAAAATAGTTGAAGTTCAAATCGATGAAGCGAAGCAGTATTCACTGAATGGTACATTTATTCGTGAAAGTGGAAAAGCTGTGGTGACACCTTAATGTATAATAAAGATGAAATTTTAGCTGAAGCTGATAGAATAAGTGAGCATATTAAAGACTTAGATATCGTAAAGGAATATCATCGTGTAGAGCAACAAATTCATAATAATAAACAAATTGAACAGAAAATGAAAGATTTAAAAAAGAATCAAAAACAATCTGTCAATTTACAAAATTATGGAAAGACGGAAGCATTGAAACAATCTGAAGGAAAGATTCAAGAAATTGAACAAAATATTAACATTTTGCCAATTGTTGAAGAATTTAAAGAGTCTCAAGCAGAGGCGAATGATTTACTACAAATGTTAATCAGTACAATGTCAGATCGACTAAATGAACATAACGAAGACAATAACAATACGTAATTGTATTTTTCAGGAAAGGGGAGCGATGAATGAAGACACAAAAATTGACGTTAACTGCTATATTAATTGCGCTCAATGTCGTATTAAGTAGTATTATTGTCATTCCTTTGGGGCCGGTAAAGGCAGCGCCAATACAACATTTAGTAAACGTGTTATGTGCAGTATTAGTAGGACCATGGTTTGGTTTAGCACAAGCCTTTATTTCATCAGTAATTCGCATTATTTTTGGTACAGGTAGTTTCTTTGCCTTTCCTGGAAGTATGGTTGGTGTATTGCTTGCTAGTGCCTTTTATCATTATCGTAAACATATCTTTATGGCTGCGGTGGGTGAAGTAATTGGTACTGGAATCATTGGTAGTGTAATGTGTATTCCACTAGCAGCTATTTTAGGATTTGCTGATTTTGCAGTTAAACCATTGATGCTTATGTTTTTAGTATCTAGTATAATTGGTGCAATTATCAGTTATATCATTTTAATGATTTTAAAGAAAAAAGGGATATTAAAGAAATTTTTCAATAAAGATTAACTAAGATTGAGATTTAAAATAACTGTGTTTTTCACTTTAAGTATCTGTATTTTTGGACGCTTGAAGTGGACATAAACGTTATTTTATCTCAATCTTTTTTATATTGTCTAGCTGGAAAGCCATAATTTAAAATTTCATAATTATGTGAATGCAACCATTTTTTATTAAATGAGCGTAGTAATAAAAGTTATGTTAAAATTTAAGAGTTAAAAGGATAAATAAAGTACGTTAGAAATATAGCTAAAAATCATATATAGCTATTGTCCACAAGTGAGTAAACGCAATTGTACTGACATTCATATTTAGTTCTATAGTTGAACAATGTGAAGTGTTTTATGCGTATAACAATAAAATGAACAAACAAAAGAATTTGTAGAAGGATAGTGAAGTAACAATATGACGAACCAAACGCCAATGATGCAACAATATTTGAAAATAAAATCTGAATATCAAGATTGTTTATTATTTTTTAGATTAGGCGATTTCTATGAAATGTTCTTTGAAGACGCAAAAGAAGCGTCTAGAGTATTAGAAATAACATTAACTAAACGCGATGCTAAAAAAGAGAATCCGATTCCAATGTGTGGTGTACCATATCATTCTGCTGATGGTTATATCGAAACTTTAATAAATAATGGTTATAAAGTCGCTATTTGTGAACAAATGGAAGATCCTAAGCAGACAAAGGGCATGGTTCACCGTGATGTAGTACGCATCGTGACGCCCGGTACGGTTATGGATCAAGGCGGAGTAGATGAAAAGCAAAATAATTATATTTTGAGCTTTATTAAACTAGAAGGCATCTATGCATTAAGCTATTGTGATGTTTCAACTGGGGAACTAAAAGTTACACACTTTGAAGACGAAGCAACATTAATCAATGAAATTACGACTATTAATCCTAATGAGATTGTTGTAAATCAAAAACTGGATCCAGAATTACGTCGCCAAATCAGCTTGACAACGGAAACAATTACATTAAGAGAAGCAATTTCTGATGCACAGTATGCTGTTAATGAAATGACAGAACGACATTTGTTTAATGCTACACAATTATTGCTAGACTATATTCACCATACACAAAAAAGAGATTTATCCCATATTGAGACAGTCATTAAGTATGAAGCCGTAGATTTTATGAAAATGGATTTTTATGCTAAAAGAAACCTTGAGTTAACAGAAAGCATTAGATTGAAATCCAAAAAAGGAACGTTACTATGGTTAATGGATGAAACAAAGACGCCAATGGGAGCACGAAGATTAAAGCAATGGATAGATAGACCTTTAATTCATCAACAAAACATTGAAAATAGATTGAATATCGTTGAACAATTTATCAATCATTTTATCGAACGTGATACACTCAGAAATTATTTGAATCAAGTCTATGATATAGAACGATTAGTAGGCCGCGTGAGCTATGGCAATGTAAATGCACGTGATTTAATTCAACTCAAACATTCTATTTCTGAAATACCTAATATCAAAACATTAATAACTGGTTTAAATGATAACTTAGCCACACAATTCCAAGCTTTAGAACCACTAGATGAATTGCTGGCATTACTCGATGATAGTCTTGTAGAAGAACCACCTATTTCTATCAAAGATGGTGGGTTATTTAAAGCAGGTTTTAATCAAGATTTAGATAGTTATCAATCAGCGTCAAAAAATGGTAAAACATGGTTAGCTGAATTACAAACTAAAGAAAGACAACGTACTGGAATTAAATCACTAAAAATAAGTTTCAATAAAGTTTTTGGTTATTTCATAGAAATTACACGTGCCAATTTACAAGGTTTTGATCCTAATGCTTTCGGCTATCAACGCAAACAAACCTTATCTAATGCAGAGCGTTTTATTACTGACGAATTGAAAGAAAAAGAAGATATTATTCTAGGGGCAGAAGATAAAGCAATTGAATTAGAGTATCAATTATTTGTGCAATTAAGAGAACAAGTGAAACGTTATACTGAAAGATTACAACGTCAAGCTAAAATCATTTCAGAAATTGATTGTCTCCAAAGCTTTGCAGAAATTGCCCAAAAATATAACTATACTCGACCGCACTTTAGTGAAGATAAGACACTTGAATTAACAAATTCACGTCATCCAGTTGTGGAACGTGTTATGGATTATAATGATTATGTACCAAATGATTGTGAATTAAATGAAGCGGCGTATATATATTTAATTACTGGACCAAATATGTCCGGTAAATCGACCTATATGCGACAAGTAGCAATTATAAGTATAATGGCACAAATGGGTGCTTATGTACCTTGTGATCAAGCTGTCCTACCTATTTTCGACCAAATATTTACTCGAATTGGTGCAGCAGATGATTTGGTTTCTGGGAAAAGTACCTTTATGGTAGAAATGTTAGAAGCACAAAAAGCTTTAGCTCATGCAACAGCAGATAGTTTAATTATTTTTGATGAAATTGGTCGTGGAACATCAACTTATGATGGTTTAGCATTAGCACAAGCTATGATTGAATATGTGGCAAATACCTCACATGCAAAAACATTATTCTCGACGCATTATCATGAATTAACTGCGCTTGATCAAACTTTACCTTGTTTGAAAAATGTGCATGTAGCTGCCAATGAATATAAAGGTGAGTTAATCTTCTTACATAAAGTTAAAGAAGGTGCTGTAGACGATAGTTATGGTATTCAAGTTGCTAAATTGGCTAATCTACCAGATGCAGTAATTTCTAGGGCGCAAGTTATTTTAGATGCATTTGAAAAAAGTGACCAACTGCACGATAACCAAGTTGTAGTGAATAAGGTGGAAGTGTCAGATGAATCTTCACAAAGCGCAGATGATGCGACAAATCAAGATTCAATGGAAACTGTGTCATCAGATCAATCTCACGCTATTTTCGAAACAAATGTGTCGAAGCAACACCCAGAGGATGACATAGCGAGAGATAATAAAGCTGATGCCACACAACAATTTGAACAGGCGGCATTTGAACTATTTGATGCACCAGTTGAACAAAGTGAGATTGAACAAGAGATAAAAGCACTAAACTTATCAAATATGACGCCTATTGACGCTTTAGTTAAACTAAGTGAATTACAAAAACAGTTAAAGTAGAGGTGAAGTCAAATGGGTAAAATTAAGGAATTACAGACATCGTTAGCAAATAAAATTGCAGCCGGAGAAGTGGTAGAACGACCAGGTTCTGTTGTAAAGGAATTACTTGAAAATGCAATCGATGCCCAAGCGACTGAAATCAATATTGAAGTTGAGCAATCTGGAGTCGCTTCAATTCGAGTAGTAGACAATGGTACTGGTATTGAGGCAGATGATTTCGATTTAGTATTTCATCGTCATGCTACGAGTAAATTAGACGACGATGAAGATTTATTCCATATACGTACATTAGGATTTAGAGGTGAGGCATTAGCAAGTATATCCTCTGTTGCGAAAGTAACGTTAAAATCATGTACCGATAATGCAGAAGGTCAGGAAATTTATGTTGAAAATGGAGCCATCTTAGAACAGAAACCTGCAAAAGCAAAACGAGGTACTGATATTTTAGTTGAATCACTTTTCTATAATACGCCGGCACGTTTAAAATATATTAAAAGTTTATATACAGAGCTAGGTAAAATTACTGATATCGTAAATAGAATGGCAATGAGTCACCCTGATATTAGAATTTCATTAGTATCAGACGGCAAGACGATTATTAAAACTAATGGTTCTGGAAGAACAAATGAAGTCATGGCTGAAATCTATGGTATGAAAGTTGCCAAAGATTTGGTTCAAATTACCGGGGATACGAGTGATTATCATATTGAAGGATTTGTAGCTAAACCAGAACATTCTAGAAGTAATAAACACTATATTTCCATTTTTATAAACGGAAGGTATATAAAGAATTTTTTATTAAATAAAGCAATTGTAGAAGGATATCACACGCTTTTAACAATTGGCCGTTATCCTATCTGTTACATTAACATTGAAATGGATCCTATTTTAGTTGATGTTAACGTGCATCCGACAAAATTAGAGGTAAGATTATCTAAAGAGGATCAATTGTATGCACTCATTGTTGAAAAGATACGAGAGGCATTTAAGGATCGCATTTTAATACCGAAAAACGATATGACGAAATTCACTAAAAAAAATAAGGTATTAAGTCAGTTTGAACAACAAAAAATGGATTTTGAACAAAGACAACAACGCCATCTTACAAACAATCCACAGTCTACTACGAATGTCAGTGGCAATGAAAATCACACCCAATCACACCCAGATGAATCAATTGTAGATCAACAGAGCACAGCAAATATTGAACATGATGAGCAAGCAATAACAAAAGATGATTTATATTCTACGCACAATAATGATTCAATGATTGGACAGCAACAGTATCAATCAGGATATGCTCAGTATGACAGTTATAATCATGCCGAAGATATCGTAGATTCAGATTATATTCGAAGTCAAAGAGATGTGCTCAATGCAATGGATAATACAGATGAGGAGAAGGCTGTTGATTATTCAGATACAGAACAGCAAACATATAGAGAAAGTACTACAACTGCTGAAGAACATCAGGATATAAAAGGGAGTGTTAGTGAGACACCAAGTCGTCGTGTTCCATACATGGAAATTGTTGGTCAGGTACATGGGACATATATTATTGCTCAAAATGAAAATGGTATGTTTATGATAGATCAACATGCTGCACAAGAACGTATTAAATACGAATATTTTAGAGATAAAATTGGAGAAGTGACAAATGAAGTTCAAAACTTACTGATTCCATTAACTTTCCATTTTTCAAAAGATGAACTAATGATTATTGATCAACATAAAGATGAACTAGAGAAAGTAGGCGTCCACCTCGAACCTTTCGGAGGCCATGATTATATTGTTGATAGTTATCCTGTTTGGTTCCCACCAGAAGAAGCAGAAGAAATTATAAAAGATATGATTGAATATGTATTAGAGCATAAAACAGTTTCAGTGAAAAAAATACGTGAAGAAGCAGCCATCATGATGAGTTGTAAAAAATCAATCAAAGCAAATCATTACTTAAAAAATAATGAAATGGCAGATTTAGTTAACCAACTTAGAGAAACAGAAGATCCATTTACTTGTCCACATGGACGCCCGATTATTATTAATTTTTCAAACTATGAAATAGAACGATTATTCAAAAGGATTATGTAGGAGGTTAGTGGCTTGAAACCACATATTTTACCAGCAATTCGTTCGATGAAAGATTTAGAAAAGCTGACAAAAACAGATTATAAAGAATGTGTATTGTTAGATACGCATATTGGTCATTTGAAGAGTATTATGGATCTATTGAAAAAGAATAAAATTGAAACTTATATCCATATTGATTTAATCAAAGGTATGAGTCATGATGAATTTGCATGTGAATATTTAATCCAGCATTATCATCCGAAAGGTATTGTATCTACCAAGACAAAGGTAATTAATAAGGCCAAAGCATTAAATACTACAACTGTATTTAGAGTGTTTATACTAGATAGTCAAGCATTATCGAGAAGTATTGATTTGATTAAGCGCGTTGAACCTGATTATGTTGAGGTCTTACCTGGAGTTGCCACCAAAGCAATTCAAATTATTAACGAAGAAACGAATACACAAGTCATTGCGGGTGGATTAATTAACGATGTAGATGAGGTTAATGTTGCAGTGGAGCACGGTGCTAAATATATTACAACGAGTGATAGAGATTTATGGTAGTTATAGATATATTAAAAAAATTATATAAGAATTAAGTTGACGGTTATAGCAATAATATTGTAATTATGCAATTATTATCGCTATAACCGTTTTTAAATTAGTAATTAAATTAAAAGTGGAGGTGATTATATGATTAAACCATCACGACTTAAATCAGGTGATACGGTTGCAATTGTCTCATTGTCATCAGGTATAGCGGGGGATCATCAATATATTTGGAGAACCTTACAGGGTATAAATAACTTAAAACAAATATTTGGCTTGCAAGTTAAAGTGATGCCTAATGCGCTGAAAGGTAGTCGATATTTAAAAGAACATCCTGAAGCCCGAGCTGCAGATTTAAATGAGGCATTGGTTGATCCTGAAATCAAAGGTATTATTAATTGTATTGGTGGGGATGATGCACATACGATAATTCCATTTATTAATAGTCAAAATATAAAAAAATATCCTAAGATATTTAGTGGCTATTCTGATACAACTTCACTGCATTTATTATTCTATAAAATGGGTATAGTGAGTTATTACGGTCCAGCACTTCTAACAGACTTTGCCGAAAATGGAACGATGGATGAATATACAATTCAACATATCAAACACTGTTGGTTTGAAACGCATGATTCACACAATATTTATCCAGCAAAATACATTAGAACGAACAGTGGTGATTGGGGAAGTGCTAAGGGCAAAATGCGAAGGGGGATAATGCCGAATCATAATTATGAAGTGTTAAACGGTAACGGCACAGCAAGAGGTAAATTATTTGGCGGCAATTTAGAAACTTTATTAAAAGTGGTGAATGACGATATTTACCCAATTGTAGAACGACTAAAGGGTACAATTTTATTTCTTGAAACATCTGAAATAGAGCCGTCACTTGAAGTGATAACTAAAGCATTAAACGTAATACTTACCGATGAGGTGCTTGTAGCCATTGAAGGAATTATAATAGGTAAACCATATCTCAATCGCAATTATGAATGTTATAAAAATGCGTTTATTAAACGAATCAAACAAAGTAATAATCAAGATATTCCAATATTATACAATTTATCATTTGGCCATAATGAACCGAAAATGATACTACCCTATGGATTGTATAGTGAAATCGATTGCAAAAACAAAATATTTAAATTATTGGAGTCTACTGTATCCCTTAACTAATTGTGTCAAATTAGTTACAAAATTTAGTTGACAACGCTTACAAAATAAGTGTAATATAAAGTTAAGTTAATAATTAGAACAGAGATGGGAGATTTCTACAGTACTTAGACCGGTGGTTCACAACTGGAAACTATTGTAGAAGTCTCTTTGTCTTTTTTAGGAGGAATCTCAATGAATGTATATTTTGCTGAATTTTTGGGAACAGCAATACTAATCTTGTTTGGGGGTGGCGTTTGTGCAAACGTTAACTTAAAGCGAAGTAATGGTAATGGTGCTGATTGGATCGTCATTGCTGCAGGTTGGGGACTTGCGGTAACGATGGGTGCTTATGCAGTTGGAAATATTTCTGGTGCACACTTAAATCCAGCAGTAACACTTGCATTTGCCATGGATGGCGCTTTAAGTTGGTCTATGGTACCAGGTTATATCATTTGTCAAATTCTAGGTGGTATTTTTGGTGGCGTTTTAGTTTGGTTAACTTATTTAGCACATTGGAAAGTTACTGAGGATAAAGGAGCTAAATTAGGCGTATTTTCTACTGCTCCTGCAATTAAGAACTATTTAGCAAACTTTATCAGTGAAATTATCGGAACAGCAATCTTAACATTAGCATTATTATATATTGGTATGAATAAAATAGCTGACGGTTTAAATCCTTTAATCGTTGGTGGCTTAATCATTGCTATCGGTTTAAGTTTAGGTGGTCCTACAGGTTATGCAATTAACCCTGCTCGTGACCTAGGTCCACGTATTGCGCACGCAATTTTACCAATTGCCGGTAAAGGAAAATCAAATTGGGGATATGCAATTGTACCAGTTCTTGGTCCTATTACTGGTGGTATGATGGGTGCTGTTATTTATAGATTATTCTATAAAGGTGCTTTTGATGCGATGTCTGTTGTTGCAATTGTCTTATTAATTGTTACAATTGTTCTTGGACTAGTATTAAATAAAGGTAAAGATGCAAAAGGCATTGAATCTATTTATTAAAAGTTTTAAATTTGTCCTGTTTATATTTATTGATATAGACAGGTCTTATGTTGCAAATTTTTAAAAGTTTGAGCTAAACCGTTGTGGGTATTGGGTAATAATGTGTAACTTTGAGATGAAGTCATAAACATATTTAGCATATATTCAGACAACAATAAAGATTAACAAGGGAGCGTTACATTATGGAAAAATATATTTTATCAATTGACCAAGGAACTACAAGTTCACGCGCAATTCTATTCAATAAAGATGGAGAAATTAAAGGTGTTGCACAAAGAGAATTTAAACAGCATTTTCCTAAATCTGGTTGGGTTGAACACGATGCTAACGAGATTTGGACATCTGTATTAGCCGTAATGGCAGAGGTATTAAACGAACAAAATGTTGGCGCAGATCAAATTGCTGGTATTGGTATTACCAACCAACGTGAAACGACAGTAGTTTGGGATAAAAATACTGGTCGCCCTGTGTACCACGCTATCGTTTGGCAATCACGCCAAACGCAAGGTATTTGTCAAGAATTAAAAGAACAAGGTTTAGAAAGCAAATTCAGAGAGAAAACGGGATTATTATTAGATCCTTACTTTGCAGGAACTAAAGTTAAATGGATTTTAGATAACGTTGAAGGTGCTAGAGATAAAGCAGAGAATGGTGATTTATTATTCGGTACAATCGATTCTTGGTTAGTATGGAAATTATCTGGTGGAAAAGCACATATCACAGATTACACAAATGCGAGCAGAACATTAATTTATAATATTCATGATTTAGAATGGGATAAAGAATTGCTAGAAATTCTTGAAATTCCTGAATCAATGTTACCTGATGTTAAAGCTTCAAGTGATGTTTATGCCAATACAATTGATTACCACTTCTTCGGTCAAGAAGTTCCAATCGCTGGTATTGCAGGTGACCAACAAGCAGCACTATTCGGTCAAGCTTGCTTTAACCGTGGTGATGTAAAAAATACTTACGGAACTGGTGGTTTCATGTTAATGAACACAGGTGAAGAAGCTGTAGCTTCTGAAAGTGGTTTGTTAACAACGATTGCTTATGGCTTAGATGGCAAGGTGAATTATGCTTTAGAAGGATCAATCTTTGTTTCTGGTTCAGCGATTCAATGGTTGAGAGATGGTTTGAGAATGATAAATTCTGCACCTCAATCAGAAAACTATGCTGAACGTGTAGAGTCATCAGAAGGTGTCTATGTAGTACCAGCATTCGTTGGTCTAGGTACACCATACTGGGATGCAGATGCACGTGGTGCAATCTTTGGTTTAACACGCGGTACTGAAAAAGAACATTTTATTCGTGCGACTTTAGAATCTCTTTGCTATCAAACACGTGATGTTTTAGAAGCTATGGAAAAAGATTCAGATATAGAAGTTAACAATTTACGTGTTGATGGTGGCGCAGTTAAAAATAACTTCATCATGCAATTCCAATCTGACTTACTTAATGTAGGTGTTGAACGTCCTGAAATTAATGAAACAACTGCACTTGGTGCTGCTTATTTAGCTGGACTTGCTGTAGGTTTCTGGGATAGTAAAGACGAAATTGCAAATCGTTGGAAACTTGAAAAAGAATTCAAACCAGACATGGAAGAAAAAGAAAGAGAAAAACTTTACAAAGGTTGGAAAAAAGCAGTAGAAGCTACTCAAGTATTTAAATTAGATGAAGAATAAAAAATTAGACGTATTGTAGTTATTTATGCTACAATGTGGGTAAGTTAATAATATCAAGATGAGAAATGAGAGATTCTGTTCGTACAATTTATATATGTATGGGATAGGTCTCTCTTTTTTTATTATCTATAGGAGGCGCTAGGTTTATGAGTTTATCAACATTGAAAAGAGAACAGATTACAAAAGATTTAAAAAATGACTCTTATGATGTAGTCATCATTGGTGGCGGAATCACAGGAGCAGGTATAGCATTAGACGCAAGTGAAAGAGGTATGAAAGTAGCTCTTGTTGAAATGCAAGACTTTGCACAAGGTACAAGCTCACGTTCAACTAAATTAGTACATGGTGGTTTACGTTATTTAAAACAATTACAAGTAGGCGTTGTTGCTGAAACAGGTCGTGAACGTGCTATCGTTTACGAAAATGGTCCACACGTTACAACTCCAGAACGTATGTTATTACCAATGCACAAAGGTGGCACATTCGGTAAGTTCACAACTTCAATCGGTTTAACAATGTATGATACTTTAGCAGGCGTAAAAAAATCAGAACGTAAAAAAATGTTAAATTCAAAACAAACACTTGAAAAAGAACCACTTGTTAAAAAAGATGGTCTTAAAGGTGGCGGCACATATGTTGAATATAGAACAGATGATGCACGTTTAACAATTGAAGTTATGAAACGTGCCGTTGAAAAAGGTGCTACAGTTATTAATCATACAAAATCTGTACATTTCACTTATGACTCAAATGAAAAAGTAAATGGAATTCATGTTGAGGATCAAATCACTGGTGAAACTTACCCAATTAAAGCTAAAAAAGTGATTAATGCGAGTGGTCCATGGGTTGATGAAGTACGTAGTGGTGATTACGCTAGAAATAACAAACAATTACGTTTAACTAAAGGTGTACACATTGTTATTGATCAATCTAAATTCCCATTAGGTCAAGCAGTGTATTTCGACACTGAAAAAGACGGTCGTATGATCTTTGCTATTCCACGTGAAGGTAAAGCATATGTAGGAACTACAGATACTTTCTACAACAATGACAAAACAACACCACTTGCAACACAAGAGGATAGAGATTACTTAATCGATGCGATTAACTACATGTTCCCAGATGTAGATGTTAAAGATGAAGATATTGAATCATCATGGGCAGGTATTCGTCCATTAATTTTAGAAGAAGGCAAAGACCCTTCTGAAATTTCAAGAAAAGATGAAGTTTGGGAAGGTAAATCTGGTCTATTAACAATTGCTGGTGGTAAATTAACTGGTTACCGTCACATGGCACTTGAAATTGTAGACTTATTATCAAAACGCTTGAAATCAGAATACGGTTTGAAATTCAAACCTTGTGCAACTAAAAACTTAACAATCTCAGGTGGAGATGTTGGTGGTAGTCAAAACTTCGAAAACTTTATTAATCAAAAGGTAGAAGAAGCAAAAGCTTACCAAATTGATGAAGCAACTGCACGTCACTTTGCTTCAAAATACGGTTCAAATGCTGAAGAATTATTTAAAATTGCACAAACAGCACAATACCAAGAATCAGGTTTACCATTAGATATTTATACTGAGTTAATCTACTCAATTCAAAATGAAATGGTTTATCGTCCAACTGACTTCTTTGTACGTCGTACTGGTAAACTTTACTTCAAAATTGATGACGTTATTAATTATAAAGACCAAGTGATAAGTGTAATGGCTGGATTATTAGGTTATTCTACTGTTCAACAACAACTTTATACTAAAGAATTGAATGTTGCTTTAGAAGAAGCACAAACAGGTAATGAACAACCAGCTGAAAAAGAATAATAAAGTATTATCATTCTTATAAAAGCACTATTGTTTTATAACTGAGTTAAAGAGAGACCTATCAGAATTATAGAAATTCTGGTAGGTCTCTTGTGTTATTTATGATAAATGCATTAATGGTTTTTCATTTATAAATCATCATTTGCGAAAGTCAAGGCTGGTGTTGTTCTAAACTACAGTGAAAATAATAAATTGTATAGCTGTAAATATGAGTTGATAATAAAAAAATTATGTTAACTAAATAAAGCTTATAAGTAGATATGCTCAAAATATAATATGATAATAATGTTGTTTGCTATTTGATAGTGGTTTCGTAAGAGGGTATATTATTTAGTAAAGACTATTTTAAAACTTTCATGGTTTGGAGGCAGATTATGAATTTAAAAGAATTTAAAATCACAGTTTCTGACGGGAAAATGATTGATGTGAAATTAGATAAAGCTAAGCAACAAACAATTGGTGTAATACATTTGTTTCATGGTATGGCAGATCATATGGATAGATATGACCGCTTAGTCGCTTCTTTAAATCAACAAGGTTATGATGTGCTCAGACATAACCATAGAGGTCATGGTATAAGTATTGCAGATAATGAGCGTGGACATTTTGATTCAATTGAACAGCTTGCAGAAGATGCTTATGAAATTGCTCAGACTGTTTGTACAAATTATAATAATATACCTTATATTGTTATTGGTCATTCAATGGGATCGATTGTGGCTCGTGTATTTTCCGAAAAGTACCCTTTGTCATTACAAGGGCTCATCCTAACGGGAACATTGCAGCATAATAAGGGGATGGGTTTATTATTATCCTCATTATTAAAATTAATCACGATTATTTGTGGTAAACGACGTAAATTGAAGTGGTTAAACAATTTAATGAATCGTACATTCAATAAGAAAATCGATGCGCAACTAACAGAATTTGATTGGATTTCAAGTACAGATTCAGAAGTTGAAGCATATAATAACGATCCTAATGCAGGCTATTTAGTATCAAATCAAATTATTTATGATACAATGCGACAAGCAAGACGCACCAGTAAAATAAAAAATATTAAGCAAATGAATCAAAATTTACCAGTGTTATTAATCTCAGGCAAAGAGGATGCATTAGGTAATTACGGAGAAGGCATTCGTCAGTTAGGAAAATATTATAAAAAGGGCGGATTAAATCATGTGACAATCCAATTGTATAAATTCAAGAGACATGAAATTTTATTTGAAGAAGGTTATACACAAACATGGCAACATATGTATGAATGGATTGAAAAGCAGATTTTGAAAAAGTATGACAATACAAAGTAAAATAAAAAGAGAGAGTGAATATCAGTGGTAAATACTAAACCATTTATCATCGTTTTAGTCGGTCCAACAGCAGTTGGTAAGACTGAATTTAGTATTGAATTGGCAAAGCAATTTAATGGTGAAATTATTAGCGGTGATTCAATGCAAGTGTACAGACATATGGATATCGGGACTGCTAAAATATCAAGCGATGAAATGGAAGGCATCCCACATCATATGATAGACATTTTAAATCCAGATGAAGCATTTTCAGCATATGAGTTTAAAAGCAGAGCTGAAAAATTAATTACAGAAATTACAGGACGTGGCAAGACTCCAATTATCGCAGGGGGGACGGGATTATATATTCAATCATTGATTCATAACTATGCATTTGAAGATGAAGAAACAATTTCAGAAACAGATAACAAGCGTGTACAA
This sequence comes from Staphylococcus sp. 231237_7MaSpsaltlick, assembly GCF_043107035.1. NCBI lineage: Bacteria > Bacillati > Bacillota > Bacilli > Caryophanales > Staphylococcaceae > Staphylococcus > Staphylococcus sp. 231237_7MaSpsaltlick. The sequence continues at coordinate 7,484 of NZ_JBICNX010000022.1, read as the reverse complement.
GAAAAAATGGCAAGTTTAGAGCCACTGTCAAATGAAGCACTACATGACTACTTAGCTGAATTTGATCCTGAATCTGCTAAAGCTATTCATCCAAATAATAGAAAAAGAGTAGTTAGAGCGATTGAATATTACCAAAAAACAAAAAAACTTTTAAGTTCACGTAAGAAAAATGCGCAATATACAGAAAATTATGATACATTATTACTAGGGATAGAAATGTCGCGTCAAACATTATATAATAGAATTAATAACCGAGTTGATATAATGTTGGAACGCGGGTTAATAGATGAGGTGAAGTATCTTGTCGAACAGGGATACGAATCATGTCAAAGCATGCAAGCGATTGGTTATAAAGAGATTGTACCAGTTATACATAATGAAATGACGATAGAATTAGCCACGGAAAAATTAAAGCAGCACTCAAGAAATTATGCTAAGCGGCAAATGACATGGTTTAAAAATAAACTAGATGTCATCTGGTTAGACAAAGAAACACTCACACTTTCATCAATGTTACGAAAGGTTTCAGCCCAAATAAATAAAAGGAGTACATAACATGAATACAACAGAAAACATCCAAGACAAATTCCTAGGGCAATTTAAAGCTGAAGAAACAAAAGTTATTGTTTTTTTAGTAAATGGATTCCAAATGAAAGGTACGATTGTTGATTTTGATAAATATCTTGTATGTTTATTATCTCAAGGTAAAGAACATATGATATATAAACATGCAATTAGTACATTCACAATTGATGATTCAGAAGAGTAGTATTTAAAGATTTAACCGATTGGACCGATGTTATCTTTCAATAGATGATGTAGGGAATAAATCCAATACATAATGAATAAGCTTTTAAACTGTCGGTAAAGTAATAACTTGTCGGCAGTTTTTTGTCGCTGTATATGTATGCCAATGTGTTGCGCTTACGTGAAATACCAATGTTGGAATAAATATCGATAAACGAACAGTGATTATGTAATTAAATTGAACTAAGTAACTGATTTATTGTACATTGCACATTGACTACTACAGTATTGATAAAACACATTTCTCTAAAACATTAAAAACATCGACAATGCTTTATATGAAATAGCAATTGTCGATGCTTAGCTTGAGATGTGTTGCTCAAATGATTATTTAATTTATAATAAAGCTTCGATATCAGACTCAATTTGGTCTGGCTTCTTTTGTGGTGAAAATCGCTTAACCACATTACCTTCTTTATCCACTAAAAACTTAGTAAAATTCCATTTGATTTTTTCATTAAAAAAACCATTCTGTTCAGATGTTAAATATTTAAATAATGGGTGTTGATTTTCACCTTTAACATCTAATTTTTCATGCATTGGGAAAGACACACCATAGTTGATTTTGCAAAATTGTGTTGCTTCTTCACCTGTGCCTGGTTCTTGTCCGCCAAATTGATTGCATGGAAAGCCAAGAACTTCAAATGGTTGGTCGTTGTACTTCTGATACAACGCTTCAAGACCTTCAAATTGAGGCGTAAATCCACATTCACTGGCAGTGTTTACAATTAACATCACTTTGCCTTTATAATCTGCTAATTTATATGATTCGCCGTTTGGTTTTTGTACTTCTATATCGTAAATCGTCATATTTATTCACCTCTTAGTTTTAATTTAACACAATTTGTCTCTATAGTCTTTATATACACACTATGATAGAATAGCAAAGAAAACTTTGAAAAGAGGTGCATGTAATGACACAGCAATCGTTACACAAGACAGAAGAACAATTAGAAACTGCCGTGTTAGTTGGTGTACATGCTCAAACAGATGATGAATTTAATTTCACGTCAACGATGGAGGAATTAGCATCTTTATCTGAGACATGTCAACTCGATGTTCAAGCGCAATTCACTCAAAATAAACAGCATTTCGATCATAAATACTATGTTGGTAAAGGTAAACTAGAAGAAATTAAGGATTATGTAGAATTCCATGATATAGATGTGGTTGTAACAAATGATGAATTAACTACTGCGCAATCGAAATCATTAAATGGTCAACTTAATGTGAAAATTATTGATCGAACGCAATTAATTTTAGAGATATTTGCATTAAGAGCCCGTAGCAAGGAAGGTAAGCTACAGGTAGAATTAGCTCAGTTGGATTATTTAATGCCTAGATTACAAGGGCATGGCCGTAGTTTGTCTAGATTGGGCGGTGGAATTGGGACAAGAGGTCCTGGTGAAACAAAATTAGAAATGGACAGACGTCATATTAGAACACGTATGAATGAAATCAAACATCAATTAAATACTGTAGTTGAACATCGGGAGCGCTATAGAAATAAACGTGAACAGAACGCAGTATTTCAAGTTGCTTTAGTTGGATATACTAATGCTGGAAAGTCTTCGTGGTTTAATAAATTAGCACATGAATCTACTTATGAGAAAGACTTATTATTCGCTACACTAGATCCTAAGACAAGACAAATAAAGATTAATAACGGCTTTAATTTAATTATTTCAGATACAGTGGGCTTTATTCAAAAGCTACCAACTACACTGATTGCAGCATTTAAATCAACTTTAGAAGAAGCGAAAGATGCCGATTTATTATTACATGTTGTAGATAGTAGTCATCCAGAATATCGTGGTCAAATGGATACTGTGAATCAAATTGTAGATGATTTAGATATGGCTCATATTCCACAAGCTATTATATTTAATAAAAGAGATCTAAATCATGATATCGCACCGACAACCAATTTACCCTCCGTTTATGTATCAACTCAATATTCCAATGATATTGATGCTGTTAAACAATTATTATTTGATCAAATTAAGCAGATACTTAGTTATTATGAGGAACAAGTTGCTAGTACAGATGCCCATCGTTTGTACTTTCTAAAACAACACACACTGGTAACTGAATTGAACTTTAATGAAGACACTGCTAAATATGAGATTAAAGGTTATAAAAAAGAATAAAGGAAGTAATTATAAATGAACGATATGACACAATTGATAGATGAAGTGGAATCTACGTTAAATCCGTATTTTACAGAAATAGAAAAAACAGCATATTTAAACCAAGAGAAAGTCTTAGATGCCTTTCATGCGGTCAAAGCATCTGAAAGTGACTTGCAAGGCACAACTGGCTATGGATATGATGATATAGGTAGAGATCATTTAGAAGAAATTTATGCACATGCTTTTAAAGCTGAAGACGCTTTGGTAAGACCCCAAATTATTTCCGGTACCCATGCCATTACTTTGGCCTTACAAAGTACATTGAAATATGGAGATGAGTTATTATATATTACCGGTAATCCATATGACACTTTATTAGAAGTCATTGGAATCAATGGCAATGGCATCGAAAGCTTACAAGAGCATGGAGTAAGTTATAACAAAGTTGATTTAAAGGGAAATGAAATTGATATTGATCATGTATTACATGCAATCAAGCCGAACACTAAAGTTGTTGCTATCCAACGTTCTAAAGGATATGATCAAAGGCCATCCATTAATCTAGCTACAATAGAACGTGCAATTTCAGCAATTAAATCCGTGCATCCTGATATTATTATATTTGTAGATAACTGCTATGGTGAGTTTGTAGAATTAAAGGAACCAATTGAATGTGGTGCAGATTTAATAGCGGGTTCATTAATTAAAAATCCAGGTGGTGGACTTGCTAAAATCGGTGGTTATATTGCTGGTCGAAAGGATTTAATTGAGCGTTGTGGCTATCGTTTAACTGCTCCAGGTATAGGTAAAGAGGCAGGCGCTTCGCTGTATTCATTACAAGAAATGTATCAAGGATTCTTTTTAGCACCTCATGTAGTGAGTCAAAGTTTAAAAGGCGCATTGTTTACTAGTTTATTACTAGAAAAGTTAAACATGCGTACAAAACCTGCCTTTCACGAACCTAGAACAGATTTGATTCAAACTGTCGAATTTGATACAAAAGAACAAATGATACAGTTTTGCCAAAGCATCCAACATGCATCTCCAATCAATGCACACTTTAGTCCTGAACCTGCTTATATGCCTGGCTATGAAGATGATGTAATTATGGCTGCGGGGACTTTTATACAGGGATCTTCAATTGAATTATCTGCAGACGGACCAATCAGACCACCATACGAAGCCTATGTTCAAGGTGGATTAACATATGAACATGTTAAATTAGCAGTTACACGAGCTGCACAATCATTAAAAGCGAATCAATTAATTTAAATTATAAAAATCATACAAGACGTTAAATGATTCTTTGAAAGAAATCATTTAGCGTTTTTTTAGTGTTGTATTTAAAAAATTTAAAATAATTTTAAAGAATATTCGGAAAAATGATTAACAATAGATTAATGGAAGTACTTAAACCTATTCATTTCGGGGTTTCGCACATCATGTAAGAAAACCTGACATATCTTTGAATTTGTCTGATAATTGTGCTAAATTAATAACAAGTTCAAAAATAGAGGTGATTGGATTGAAGTCAAACGATACTTTGCGACGTAATATGCCTGTCTTCTCTATGAGTGTTGTTACGAAGTTGAGCGAGTTAACCGCAAGACAAATTCGTTATTATGAAACACATGAACTGATTAAACCACAACGTACGGAAGGAAATAAGCGATTATTTTCATTGAATGATTTGGAACGATTGCTTGAAATTAAAAGTCTTATAGAAAAAGGCTTCAATATTAAAGGGATTAAACAAATTATTCATGATGATCAAGCACACCTTTCTGATGAAGAACAAGAAACTAGAAAACAAATGATAGTTGATGCTACACAGAAACCACAACGAGAAGCAATTCCGATAAACCGTGGGGATTTATCACGTTTTATCAAATAATTTTACTGGAGGACATTAACAATGCCAAAACGTTCATTTACTAAAGAAGACATTCATAAGTTTGCCAAGGAAGAAAATGTAAGATACTTACGTTTACAATTCACAGATATTTTAGGTGTAATCAAAAACGTTGAAGTACCTGTTAGTCAATTAGAAAAAGTATTAGATAACGAGATGATGTTTGACGGATCTTCAATCGAAGGTTTCGTACGTATCGAAGAATCAGATATGTATTTATATCCTGACTTAGACACTTGGGTAATCTTCCCATGGACTGCAGGTCAAGGTAAAGTAGCTCGACTAATTTGTGATGTATATAAAACAGACGGTACACCATTCGAAGGTGACCCACGTGCTAACTTGAAACGTGTATTGAAAGACATGGAAGAATTAGGCTTTACAGATATTAATTTAGGGCCAGAACCAGAATTCTTCTTATTCAAATTAGATGAAAAAGGTGAACCAACATTAGAATTAAATGATGATGGTGGATACTTCGACCTTGCACCTACTGATTTAGGTGAGAACTGTCGTCGTGATATCGTATTAGAATTAGAAGACATGGGCTTTGATATCGAAGCAAGTCACCATGAAGTTGCTCCAGGACAACATGAAATTGACTTTAAATATGCTGATGCAATTACAGCATGTGATAACATCCAAACATTTAAACTTGTTGTAAAAACAATTGCTCGCCAACATAACTTACATGCAACATTCATGCCAAAACCATTATTTGGTGTAAACGGTAGCGGTATGCACTTTAACGTATCTTTATTTAAAGGTAAAGAAAATGCATTCTACGACCCTAATGGTGATATGCAAATGACAAAAGATGCATTCCACTTTGTTGCAGGTATCCTTAAAAATGCACGTGGTTTCACTGGCGTATGTAACCCATTAGTTAACTCTTATAAGCGTTTAGTGCCAGGTTATGAAGCACCATGTTACATTGCATGGAGTGGTAAAAACCGTTCACCATTAATCCGTGTACCATCTTCTCGTGGTTTATCTACACGTGTTGAAGTACGCTCAGTTGACCCAGCTGCGAACCCATACTTAGCTTTAGCTGCAATCTTAAAAGCTGGTTTAGATGGTATTGAAAACAAATTAGAAGTACCAGAACCAGTTAACCAAAATATCTACGAAATGAATCGTGAGGAACGTGAAGCAGTAGGTATTCAAGATTTACCATCAACATTATACACTGCAATTAAAGCAATGAAAGAAAATCAACCAATTAAAGATGCTTTAGGTAATCACATTTATAACCAATTTATTAATTCTAAATCTATCGAGTGGGATTACTACAGAACACAAGTATCTGAATGGGAAAGAGAACAATATATTAAACAATACTAGGTGCTAGACAAAGGGGTATAACACTAGGTATATAAGCAATCCTGTTATTCGTTATGAATAATTAGGGTTGCTTTTTTTGCACCCACTTTTATTTTATTGAGTGGTTTGGGTGCATTTTAGGTGCTATTTGGGGACGATTTTTAAATATTATAAGGCAATGGATGGATAAAGCTATCATACATTGAAGATGAATCGAATTCATCTTCAATGATTGTTTCAATGAGTTCATCAATATATCTAGATATAGCGTTTGAGGTAATAATCACTGAAGATTACCCTAGTTTAGGTTTGCTGTGTTATGTTAAAGATTATATGCATAAGCACCATGTTAAATTCGCTTCTTAAGATGTATTAAATAATTTACAAATGGCTATATGGATTCGACGTATTTTTACGAGACACATGAGGGAGTATGATGCGTGTCGAGCCAGAGATTGAACCAGCTCGCTAGGGAAGTGAGCAATATAATATTTTAAAATAAAAAGAAGCACTCAGATGAATTAAATCAGCTGAATGCTTTATTTCTAGAATTTACGTCCCAGACTCGTGTCATGTTTTATACTTGTGTATTTACTTTTTATTGCGTTTATTCACAATGCCTTGAATAATTACGATAATAAACCCTACAAAAATGCCCATAAAAATTGCTAATACAGCCGCAACAAGTGGAGGTAAGTCAAATTGAAATTGTAAGACAAGTCCGATGATTATCGCTACAATGATGGCGATTGTAGAAATCATATTTTCTTTAAACATACTCAAATACGTTCACTCCTAACATGGGTATTATAGCATGTTATAGACATTGAGTTAAATTAAATAAATAACTTTGTTAATATAATTGTGAAATATTTCCTTTCAAGGGGGTGAATTTTTAAAAGTCACCTTAGATAATAAAAATGATTCTTGACGGTATTGAATAAATTATATATGATGATTTGGACAAAGTTTAAGAAGTGGGTGCAACTATGAAATCAACTAAAGCATTAACCGGTATTATTGCGATAGTCATTGTTATCGGTGTTTTATTTTTCCAATTTATTAATCACAGTGGTCCATTTCAAAATAGTGGTTCAGACACAACTTCAGGTCCAAGTAAAACTGAAAAAGTACATGTCGATCGAGTAGTGGATGGAGATACATTGGTAGGTAGTAATGAGCAAGAACAGAATATTAAAATTCGACTAATTGGAATAGATACACCAGAAACAGTTAAACCAAATACACCGGTTCAACCATATGGTAAAGAAGCTTCAGATTATTCAAAGAAGCACTTAACGAACAAGGAT
>NZ_JBICNX010000229.1:0-708 GCF_043107035.1 Staphylococcus sp. 231237_7MaSpsaltlick | reverse complement strand
TTTAAAATTATCATCATATAAGTGGAATTTTGATATTGTTCCATGTTTTTTTACTAAAGAAGATTTAAATGGAGATACTCGCTATTTAATACCCGATTGTAATGGCAATTGGAAAAAGACTGATCCTAGAATTGAGAAGAGTATAATTTCAGAACTAAATCAAATTAGTGATGGAAAACTATTAGATGTGATACGTGTTATTAAATATTGGAATAGAAATATTACGGCGCCTACAATACCTTCCTACCTGTTAGAAGTTATTATATTAAATTATTATCAAGATAATAACAAATTAAACCAACATATTAGCGTGGAGATACCTAATGTTTTAAATCATATTCAAAAAACAATTTATAATATGGTTTTTTCTCCAGATAACCCAGGGATTGATATTAATATTTTAACTCAAGAGAAGAAAGATAAAATATCTCGAAAAGCTATTGAACACTATGAAATATCTCAAAATGCCATAAACTTTGCAGTAAGTTTTGAATATGAAAAAGCGATAAATGAGTGGCGAAAAGTATTTGGTAAAAACTTCCCTTTATACGGTTGATGAATATAAAAATATATATGTATTGTACGAGTATTACAAAGCACATCTTATTCAAAAGCGAAATTTTAATTTTTGTTCTTTTTAGGTACACTCTAATCATATAATAATTTAGAAACACTATATTAAAAGGTTAGTTTATTTGACAGTAATTT
>NZ_JBICNX010000228.1:0-724 GCF_043107035.1 Staphylococcus sp. 231237_7MaSpsaltlick | reverse complement strand
ACTTTAGAGATAGTATAATATCATTCTTTCAAAAGGGACAAAAATCTACGGAAATTTTACAGTCAAGAGATGGTCAAATAGAAAGCTTAAATATAGTATTAAGAGAAAGTCCGGTTTTCGGAAAAGGATTTGGAGTACCTATTAATCACAATCCTTTAAACATAGACTCTACAATAGTTGAGGCAGGAAATTTATTTATCGCATTAATCATGTTTGGTGGCGTTTTTGGGTTAATATTATTTTTGGTATTCATTTTCTACTGGTTAAAATTTGTTAAAAAGGAATATATTGGTATTTTTTTATCAACTCTTTTAATTTGTATGGGAGAAATGGTTCTATTTAGTTCAAATAGTATAGGATTATGGTGTTCATTACTTTGGATTATTTCCCTAGATAGAAGTCGAAATAAATTAACTTAAATGAAATATTGAAATAAGATTGACGATAAAACTTAAAATAAAAGGAATTATTATGAATTATAAATTCAAAAAAAATATAGGTCTTAACTTTATTTTTACCATTTTATCAACTTTTACAACATTTATACTCTTAAGAAGTCTATTAAAATATTTTAATTATGATCAAGATTCTTATGGATTATGGCTAATGGTATTCTCTGTATTATCTTACATTTATTTGATGGACTTTGGGATATCAAACGGATTAAGAAATATTATAACTCCATTAGTTAATAAAAATAAAGAAAAAATGAATATATATATAT
>NZ_JBICNX010000226.1:0-739 GCF_043107035.1 Staphylococcus sp. 231237_7MaSpsaltlick | reverse complement strand
TAAAGCACTACAAATAACTAATATTTTAAGAGATGTGGGCGAAGATTTTCAAAATGGTAGAGTTTATCTCAGCCAAGAAAAGCTAGCTGAATATAAGATAGACTTACAAGCTGTATATAATGATGGGGTTACCCAAAATTATATAGACTTATGGGAAAACTATGCTAATGAGGCAATTCAACTATACAATATAGCATTAAATGGAGTTGAATACTTTGATGAAGAAGTGCGTTATATTGTTGAATTAGCGGCATATGCCTATCTTGAAATTCTTGAAGAAGTGAGAAAGTCGGGCTATACACTGTATAAAAAAGTATATGTAAGTAAACTTAGAAAACTGAAAATTTATCGCGAAATCATTACGAAATATAATAGGAGTGAAACATTATGAAGATTGCAGTCATTGGTGGTGGTGTTTCGGGTTTAGCTGCAGCTTCAAGGTTGTCAGCAAATGGACATCAAGTAGATATTTATGAAAAGAATAAGCAGATAGGTGGTAGAATGAATCAAATTAAACAAGACGGGTTTACATTTGATATGGGTCCAACAATAGTAATGATGCCTGAAGTCTATCGTGATGTTTTTAATTACGCACAAAAGAATATGAATAATTACTTGGAGATTAAACAATTATCTCACATATATGATGTGTACTTTAGTGAGTCTGACCAAATTCGTGTGCCTACAGATCTTGCGCAATTAAGAGATATGCTTGAAGCTATTGAGCCTAACTCCACAC
>NZ_JBICNX010000225.1:0-741 GCF_043107035.1 Staphylococcus sp. 231237_7MaSpsaltlick | reverse complement strand
ATTTTTAAATACATTTATTTTTTTGATTTCGGTATCTTTTGATACATCTGGATAATGAATGTGCATTATCTTACCTTTTTGTGCTTTCATAAACGCTATGGCAGATGTTTTTTTGGGCGTAAATGCATGAGGAGTTTTTACTTCATTATTGATATACATAGATATATGAAATTTATAGGGGTTAATGTCATAAGAAGATTCGACTAAATCCATAATACCATCGCCGCCAGGTCTAGCAGCAGCTTCTATGACATAGAGGTTGTTGTCTTTTATTTTTATTTCAACATGAGCGATTCCACGCGTAATACCTAAAGATTTACAGGCTTGTATTGCAAGGTCTTTAATATTTGTATCTTTATACCTGAAACTGGGAACTAAATGACCCATTTCAGTAAACCACGGTCTAGGAGATAAATATTTCTCTGTAACGGTAATGACTTCATAGAAATCGTGGCCGCACAATACTTCCACTGAGACTTCATCATCACTATCAATAAATTCTTCGATTAGGAATTCACTTTTAGAAACTTGGAAGTCATCTGCATATATCTCCATAGTTTGTTTCGATTTAGCATAGGCATCCATACATTCTTGTTTATTATTGGCTAAGTAAACACCGCCACTACCTCCAAAATCAACCGGTTTTATAATTACTGAGAAATTAAATCCATTCATGAGCTGTTTTAATTGTAAAGCATTATTAGAATACATCGACCTTGGTGTAGGAATACTGGATTTTTC
>NZ_JBICNX010000224.1:0-741 GCF_043107035.1 Staphylococcus sp. 231237_7MaSpsaltlick | reverse complement strand
ATTAAGTAGTATTCAACGAGGCATTCAAGAACATTGTTACTTAAATAAGCGAACAAATGACATTGATGTGACTAAAGAATGGTATTTATGCAAATTTTCAAATCAAACATTAGAAGAGGATAAAAATCAATTGTATAATGCTTTAAAGCAACTCATGAATGATTCTAAAAATAAAAAGCAAGCTTTTCAAGAGGTGTTTAAGGTTCATATTGATATTTATCTCTACAATAAAGAAAAATCTGAATATAAGTATCAAGCATCTAGTTATTTCAATCTTGTAAAAGAAAATCCTAAAATAACTTATAAAAAAAGACATTTACAAGAGAAACAAGGGGTTAAGGGTACAACTTTTACAAACAAATTGAAATTATTAAAGAAAATGTATGATGTGGATGCTGCAAAATATCAGCCATTTTATAATTCTAATAATCCTGAATATGAAATTGATGGATTTGATGGAAAGTATGTTACTCAAAGATCCAACTATGAGTTTAATAGACTCCAATATCAAGTTATAGAAATTTTATCGAAAGTTCTCGATAAGCATCCATTACCAAAGTCAGATAATAATTATAAACATACTCCTACTATTGAAAAAGCAATATTAAGAGATGATTCCCATAATTTTTATGAGTATTTTGAAGATATAATGAAAGAAATTATGAATATGGATAATTCTCCCTTACAGGAAAAATTATTGACTGATTTTACATATCAATCCCAATGTAGATGGTACTCTGA
>NZ_JBICNX010000223.1:0-743 GCF_043107035.1 Staphylococcus sp. 231237_7MaSpsaltlick | reverse complement strand
ATCGGAACCGAAAAACAACAAAACGTAGCGTTCCAGATTCTAATGGCAAAAAGAAGACTATTGTCTTTTACCATCTTAAGCTAGATATGACTTATGCTTCAATGTTTGGTTTGAGTTCTAAAACAGAACCTAGTATACCACCACCATTCGTTGATAATACAAATAAAAATTTGCTAGAAGATTTTGTAACGAAAGCTAAACAATTCGAAGCAAATGACGATTTAGGATTATAAAATATCGCTATAACACCCTAAAGGCTGTTGTAGCTTACTTAATCAAATACTTGGAGGAAATTAAAATGAATACTAAATTCAAATTAACACAATACACATTATGCTCTTTGGTCGAATTAGAGAATCAACAATTAGTCGTAAACTATATTAATCATGACTATGATATAGAATCCTATACGTTAACTGAGACACAACGTAAACTCTTGATACTTTATAAATTGCACCCTGAATTTATGAATGAGGTAGCTCTCACTAATTTCTTTGTGAAAAGTACAAGAGACGACAGAATGACTGTTTATCATATTATCAAATCCTTAAATATTTTATAGAATCGGAGGTCTTTTCATTGGACGAATTAATCACATTACTCGCTGATTTAGTGATTGAAGAAATCAATCACGCTGATGACTAATAATAACGCCCAACACCTTACTGGTGTTGGGCTTAACTATAAATTCGTTCATAAATATATATTATCAATTTGGAAGGAGGAAACAGGATGAAACAAGC
>NZ_JBICNX010000222.1:0-743 GCF_043107035.1 Staphylococcus sp. 231237_7MaSpsaltlick | reverse complement strand
GTTTCATGCATTCAGTTGGTTTTCGACTATAGCCTCTTTATTTTGGTTAGCACATCTTCGAAGAAAAAAAACGTTTAGGATAAAAAAATGGATTGGTGGGGTATTATTGGGAATTGGCTTTTTTCAATTATACGATGGTATTATCCAACATAAAATTTTAAAAATACATCAAATAAAATATAATGTTTATATATTGCCTTATGATATTGTTTGGAATGTCACTGCTGTAATTATTTTAATAATTGGGATTATAATTTTCTTGCAATCTAAAAAAAATAGTAATTCACACTAAGGAGTAAATAATATGAATTCTCACCTTTTTAGTGAAAATATATGTTTTAAAATAATTTTAACCTTATTTTTAATTATGTTATTTGTTATATATATTTTTTTTGCACTCCTTACTAATAAAAAATATAAGAAATGGTTTTTATACCGCTATGTTTGTTGGTCAATAGGACTTCTAAGTATAGGAATATCTCTAGTAGGGCCTTTAGCAACCTTAGCTCATCATAATTTTATTGGCCATATGATAACTCATCTTCTAATTGGCATGCTAGCTCCATTGTTAATCGCACTTTCTATGCCTGTAACTTTACTATTAAGATCTATTGACGTTTATAACGCTCGAAAATTAACGCGAATCTTAAAAAGTCGTTTAATTCAATTTATTAGTAATCCAATTATAGCTTCACTTTTAAACATTGGAGGGCTTTGGTGCCTTTACACAACAAATCTATATA
>NZ_JBICNX010000221.1:0-750 GCF_043107035.1 Staphylococcus sp. 231237_7MaSpsaltlick | reverse complement strand
GGCCAAAAAGGTGGAGAAAAAACTTCGCAAGAGCACGATAAAGAATTTTATAAAGACATTGGTCAAAAAGGTGGAGAAAAAACTTCACAAGAACACGATAAAGAATTTTATCAAGACATTGGCCAAAAAGGCGGAGAAAAGAGAGCTCAAAATAATAACGAAAACGAATAGCAATCTACGATTTCGATAAAAATATAATAGTATAAACTACTACTCCAAATAGGAGGCTCGTGTAATTAAAAATTACGTGCGTCTCTTATTTTGTGTGGCCTTTAAAAAGAAATTGAATCATCAATATAAGTGACGACTTAGATAAAAACAGTTATGAATCGTAGAATCAGTTAGATATATTCAATAAAGTAACAGTTATGCTAGCAGATATGGAGTCTCGTTTTCCATATCTATTATGTTTGCATTTATAATTTTATTTAATCTTATAAAAGTACCTCTAATTTTAATTATATTTAGCATGTAATATGAATCAATTATAATTTTTATTGCTATTGGGAATTGCTATAAATACTATAATTAAAGCAATAAATGCTAAAGCAATATTAAACGCAAAACCTAAAAAAGCTCCAAATTGCACATTGAAAGCACTTTTTGCAACTAAGTAAAGCGTACTTGATAATGCAACGCCAAATGCGTTACCTAAAGAAGATGACATTTTATATACTCCAGAAGCCATACCTATATGCTCCTGATTAGAGTTAGCAACAACTGTATCCATTGAAGGTGTTGCATAAAACC
>NZ_JBICNX010000220.1:0-753 GCF_043107035.1 Staphylococcus sp. 231237_7MaSpsaltlick | reverse complement strand
GGGTATCTCATCGCCCAATATATAACGCTCCCAAAAGTCTTTTTCTTTATCTATGATGAGCTTAATTAATTCTTCATCACGTTCAATCTCTTTCCATAAGAATCTATTACCACCAATCAACACTGCAATATAAGCTTTTTTATATCCTGTAACTGCTAAATAATGTTGTACTTGAGCTAAATAAGTACTGGGAATTTCATCATCTACCCACTTGCCTTTATTGAATTCTGAAGTGGTTTTGCATTCTAATAACGCATCTTCACCAACAACTGAACGGTCTATATTTGCGATCATAAAATTATATTTAGGATGTCTGAACATTTTATTTACTCTTCTAACCTTTTTACCTGTGCGTTTACTAAACTCTTGCGCAACTACATCTTCTAAAACATTGCACCAATAGATATATTCATTATCTAAAACTGGTTCTTTAACTTCGCCAATTTTTTCAAAATATAATTGTATTGGAGATTTCCATTTATTAACACCAAGAATAGCACCTACATCAGAACCACCTATTCCAGTTTTCCGAACATTCAACCAATCTTTATGAGACATATCTTTTGTATTAATTGAACTTCTACTCAAGTTAATAACACCTCCTATTTGTTCATAGTATTTATTAGTTCATCTAGCGAATTTAATAATTGGAATTTTTTTAATGCTTCTAAAGCTTTGCTTTCAGAGACAATAAACTTAGCCATATAATCAGGCGCAATTAAACTGTCTCCCCAAAAGTCTTTTTCGTCATCT
>NZ_JBICNX010000021.1:0-72039 GCF_043107035.1 Staphylococcus sp. 231237_7MaSpsaltlick | reverse complement strand
TCAAGACACTTAAACCCAGCAGAGACAATCGTCCAATTTGATACTGGAGGAATTATTGGAGATGGTAATAAATCATTTGTATTTGGTCCATGTTCTGTTGAATCACAAGAACAAGTTGATGCAGTAGCTGCAGAATTACAAGCGAGAGGCGAAAAATTCATCAGAGGTGGGGCATTTAAACCTCGTACTTCACCATATGATTTCCAAGGATTAGGTGTTGAAGGTTTAAAAATACTTAAAAATACAAAAGATAAATACGGCTTAAATGTAGTCAGTGAAATTGTAAATCCTGCAGATTTTGAAGTTGCCGATGAATACTTAGATGTATTCCAAATTGGTGCACGTAACATGCAAAACTTCGAACTTTTAAAAGAAGCAGGTCGCTCTAATAAACCAGTATTATTAAAACGTGGATTATCAGCAACAATTGAAGAATTTATTTATGCTGCTGAATACATTGCGTCACAAGGTAATAATAATATTATTTTATGCGAACGTGGTATCCGTACTTACGAAAAAGCAACTAGAAACACTTTAGATATTTCAGCGGTACCAATTTTGAAACAAGGTACACACTTACCAGTTATGGTCGATGTGACACACAGTACAGGTAGAAAAGATATCATGCTACCGACAGCTAAAGCAGGTTTAGCTGTGGGCGCAGATGGCATTATGGCTGAAGTTCATCCAGATCCAGCAGTAGCATTAAGTGATAGTGGTCAACAAATGGACTTGAACGAATTTGATAAATTCTACAATGAGCTTAAGCCATTAGCAGACATGTATAACAGTAAACAATTAAAATAAGCACCATGCAAAATATACATTAGATAATAATGTTATTTGTATAATTAACGATACAGATTAAAATATCCCTATGTTGTTTCTAGTTTGAAACACATAGGGATATTTTCGTTAATTTAATTCTTAAACGTATTATTCTTAACAAGTATAAGGATATAAATGACTTGATTAGTAGACTACTGCAGTTATGGAGAGTTATTACACTGTATAAAAATAAAATGTAATTATATATAATGACATAATTATGACATTCAAAACAAAATGATTTTCTATTTATAAAAAATGTGGTAAACTTTGAAAAGTTGTGAAAACAGAGTATAATAACAAATAAATCGCTTACAAGGAGGAAATTATGACAGTTACAATATATGATGTTGCAAGAGAAGCACGCGTTTCAATGGCAACCGTGTCACGTGTCGTTAACGGAAACCAAAATGTTAAACCTGAAACGAGAGACAAAGTGAACGAAGTTATAAAAAAATTAAATTATAGACCAAATGCAGTAGCACGTGGATTAGCGAGTAAACGTACTACAACAGTAGGCGTAATTATACCAGATATTTCTAATGTTTATTATTCTCAATTGGCAAGAGGATTAGAAGATATAGCGACAATGTATAAATATCATTCTATTATCTCAAATTCTGATAATGATCCAGTTAAGGAAAAGGAAATCTTTAACAATTTATTAAGTAAGCAAGTTGATGGAATTATATTCTTAGGTGGTACAATCTCTGAGGAAATCAAAGATTTAATTAATAAATCTTCAGTTCCAGTAGTTGTATCGGGTACAAATGGTAAAGATGATGGCATTGCCTCTGTAAATATTGATTTTAAAGCAGTAGCCAAGGAAATTACTAGCCAGTTAATTACCAATGGTGCTAAGTCATTTGCTTTTGTTGGTGGAGATTATTCTAAGAAAGCACAAGAAGATGTGTTAGCAGGACTACAAGAAGTCTTATCTCAACATCAATTACAATTAGACAACGATTTAATCTTTAATGGTAATGAGACATACAAAGATGGTGTTCGTGCATTTGAATCATTAAAATCAGCTAAACCAGATGCAATTTTATCTATTAGTGATGAGCAAGCTATTGGTTTAGTTCACTCAGCACAAGATGTTGGTGTTAGTGTACCAGAATCACTACAAATAGTAAGCTTCAATAATACGAGATTAGTTGAAATGGTTAGACCACAGTTATCTAGTGTTATTCAACCGTTATATGATATCGGCGCAGTAGGTATGAGACTATTAACTAAGTATATGAATGAAGAAGAAATAGAAGAGCCTAATGTTATCTTGCCGCACAGAATTGAATATAGAGGTACAACAAAGTAATCATTTAATATTACGACGTTAGACCGTTTCTTATATAAATAACCCCTTATTTTCACTGAAGTAATCATGATAGAAAATAGTGTAATCTATCTTCTAATCTGTTGATTACCTTTTACCAATGAAGATAAGGGGGTATTTTTTATGTGCCAATTGGATTGATTAATCATTGGCTAGGGAAGTGAATGATTAAATAAACCAACTTCGTACTTGTTGCGCACGTTTCATATTAATTTCACTAATTTCATCTTTTCTTGGAATAACTTGAAAATCTTCGCATTCATCTTGCCATGTATTTGGTAAGGTTATGGGCGCGTAATGTTGCCATTTTTTTATCCACGCTTCAGGCAAATTTCCTGTTAATGGACTTTCTCCTAAAAGAGCTAGAAATACATGTGTCCAAGCTCTTGGCACAACTTTCCAAATATTATAACCACCACCGCCAAACATAATAACCTTTCCATTGGTATATGTATCAGCTAACGATTTAATAATATAAGGAATTTGGTATAGTGCATCTAAGGTACAATGCATATGTGTCAATGGATCCAAATAATGTATGTCCACACCATGTACACTAATAATAATATCTGGATCAAATGATGCGACAACGGGTTCTATTGTTGCTTTAAATGTCTCTATAAATGACTCATCCTCTGTGTAGGGTTCCAATGGCATATTGACAGTATATCCGAATCCTTCTTCATTCCCACGCTCTGTGTAATGTCCTGAACCAGGGAATAAGAATTTTCCAGTTTCATGAATAGAATAAATTAAAGCTTGGTCATTCGTGTAAAAGCTCCATTGTGTACCATCGCCATGATGTGCATCTGTATCAATACAAAGTACACGTTGATTATAATACTTCATTAAATACTTAATCGCTATAGCAACATCATTATAGATACAAAAGCCATTTGCTCTGCCAGGTAAACTATGATGTAATCCACCACCTAAGTGACAGCCATTAGTTATTTGATTTGTCATAACTTGATCAACTAAATTTAATGCACCACCTACAATTCTAGCACTATGCTTATGCATCATGCGAAATTGTTGTGTATCATCACCATCAAGACCATATTTTTTAGCTTCACTATCACTTAGAATTCCGTGCGATGCATGTCGAATTGCTTGAATATAATCATAGCTATGAATAAGTGCGATTTCATCATCTGTAGCGATGCGTGGCTTGATAATATGAGAGGGTTTAAGGTAACCTAGCTCTGTTAATAACTCCGTCGTTAATTTAAGGCGCATTTGATTAAATGGATGGCTGTTACTAAAGCGATATTGCAATAAATCATTAGAATAGACATAGCCCGTAAGTTGTTGCTTATTATTCATAAATTTCTCCCCTTTAAAAGAAAAAGCGATTCATATATCTGATATCATCAAACGCTTGTAATTGATCAATTGAAATTCTTGAACCAATCCTAGCCATTAAACAATTAGCAGGGTGACTGGTAATCTCAGGATCATCTGTAGCAAAAATTTCTAGGCCCCCATATCCCATTAATTTTTGCATGAGTTTTTTATATTCATAAACGTCAAGTTTTGCATTTTTCAAATCCCAATGCCAATAATACTCAGTAGTTAATACAATATAATCCTCATATTCGTCAGCAGCTAGGCTAATCTTAATCAATTCGCTACCTAAACGTAAATGTCGGTAAGGTAAACTGATTTCAATGGCACCGAGTTCAATGAGGTATTCTAAATTACCAGTTGACCATCTTTCTAGAGGATCGGGATAATGATATGTCACATAACCAACGATATGGTTGTCTAATCTCAAGACGAAGATACGGCCTTCTGGTAACTCACTGATTTCCTTGACTGCCTCAAACTGTTCATCTGGTGAGCGGAAAGACTTCAAACCACTATCAAAGGTCATTTGATTTAGTTCACTGTGCGGCACGGGACCTTCTATTACAAAATGGCCTTCATCTAAATTAAAATCTTTGTATTGATAGGTTTTAATATGTTTCATTTTCTCACTCCAAACTACTTCATATGTTTAATATATCCCAATTCGTTTACTTATATTATATGTTAAAATTTTAAAAAATAACATAAAAATGTATTCGCTTACATCATATTATTTTGAAAATTCGGAAATTGTTCGATATAATATTTTTAAAGTAAACGATTTCATAAGGGGGATTTAAAATGAAAGTAGAAGTATATAAAGGGGATAACGGTAATTTTAACCTTCAGGATTATGAACAAACATATAATAACTTTGATTGGAAAGAAGTTGAAAAGGCATTTTCATGGTCAGAAACAGGTAAAGTCAATATGGCATATGAATGTATTGATAAACATGTGGATGAAGGAAAGGCAGATAAAATTGCATTAAATTATAAAGATGATAAGCGAAAAGAAAGCTATACGTTTAAAGAAATGCAGGCAAATAGTAATAAAGCAGCTAACGTATTAAAAGATAAAGCACATGTAGAAAAAGGGGATCGTGTATTTATATTCATGCCTAGAACGCCAGAATTATATTTTGCGTTATTTGGTATTTTAAAAATTGGAGCAATCGTTGGACCATTGTTTGAAGCATTTATGGAAAAAGCAGTGTCTGATAGACTTGAAAACAGTGAAGCAAAAGTGATTGTTACTACTAATGCTTTATTACCAAGAATACCAAAAGATAAATTGCCTCATTTAGAAACAATCGTAGTTGTAGATGAAGAGGTTGATGCTGAACATGTTGATTTCAATAGTGAATTTGAAGCGGCAAGCGATACATTTGATATTGAATGGCTAACATTAGATGATGGCTTAATCTTACATTATACGTCAGGTTCAACAGGTCAACCCAAAGGTGTATTACATGCACAACGAGCAATGTTACAACACTATATTTCAGGTAAGTATGTATTAGATTTCCATGAAGATGACATTTATTGGTGTACTGCCGATCCAGGTTGGGTAACTGGTACATCGTATGGTATCTTTAGTCCTTGGCTTAATGGAGTGACAAATTGTATTGCAGGTGGAAGATTTTCTCCAGAAGCTTGGTATGGAATGATTGAAGAATTTAAAGTGACGATTTGGTATACAGCGCCAACAGCACTAAGAATGTTAATGAGTGCGGGTGATGATATTGTTAAGAAATATGATTTATCAAGTTTGAAGAGTATCTTATCAGTTGGAGAGCCTTTAAATCCTGAAGTAATCAAATGGGCAAAAGAAATTTACAATAAGCGTGTATTAGATACTTGGTGGATGACAGAGACAGGTGGACATATGATTGTTAATTATCCATCTATGGATTTAAAATTAGGTTCCATGGGTAAACCACTGCCTGGCGTAGAAGCGGCAATTGTTGATGATCAAGGTAATGAGTTACCACCTAATCGTATGGGTAATTTAGCTATGAAAAAGGGATGGCCATCAATGATGGTATCAATTTGGAATAATCCTGAAAAATATGATTCTTACTTTATTGGCGATTGGTACGTTTCAGGTGATTCTGCATATCAAGATGAAGATGGGTATTTCTGGTTCCAAGGTCGAGTTGATGATGTCATTATGACTGCTGGAGAACGTGTTGGCCCATTTGAAGTGGAATCTAAATTAGTTGAACATGAAGCTGTTGCTGAAGCAGGTGTGATTGGAAAACCAGATCCAATAAGAGGTGAAATTATTAAAGCATTTGTCGCATTACGACCTGGATATGAACCGACAGATGAATTGAAGGAAGAGATCCGTAAATTTGTTAAAGAAGGTTTGGCTGCGCATGCTGCACCTAGAGAAATTGACTTTAAGGATAAATTACCTAAAACACGTTCAGGTAAAATAATGAGACGTGTATTAAAAGCCTGGGAGTTAGATTTACCAGAAGGTGATTTAAGTACGATGGAAGACTAATGGCTAACCTGTAAAAAAATTAATAATTAAATTTTTAAATACAATAACTCTAATGTGTGCTTATGATAAGTAGTATATTGTTAACACAACTACGTTAGTCAAAAAGCATCAATATACAACAATTGATTTTTCATATTTCTATATCAAAATGCATGTTATTTTGTTATGACGACAAGAAAAATAAATAATATAAATTAAACAAAAAGCGCCAATTTCTAACATAATTTTTAGAAATTGGTGTTTTTTTCATGTTAATCATTGAATTTATTATAAATAGTTACTTTGAAATATAATCGTTAAACTTGATGAAATGAAGTGCTCTATAATTAAGATATTACGAATTTAAGTTAAGATTATTAGTTCAATTAAAATATATTTCTACTGTGTTTCAGTTAGTTTTAAAAGATAAAAATATAAACATGCTATTTTATAATTTTATAGTGCACAAAATTGAAAGCGCTATCTATAATTGTCGACAATATTTCTTAAGTTGGTTAATATAAGTATATAAGGACTTAAATATACATCAGTTACTTTAATCAATGCACAATAAATGAAATTAATATTTAAAGGGGCGAATGAATTTGGCACATTTATCAGATTTAGAAATTGCTAATCAAGCAACATTACAACCTATAGGAGATATTGCTGATAAAGCAGGTATACCAAGCGATGCATTAGAACCATATGGTCACTATAAAGCGAAAATTGATATTAATAAAATTAACAAAAATAAACAAAAAGGGAAGGTCGTATTGGTTACAGCGATGAGTCCAACACCTGCTGGGGAAGGGAAATCAACAGTTACAGTTGGATTAGCAGATGCATTTAACCAATTAAATAAAAATGTAATGGTTGCTTTAAGAGAGCCAGCTTTGGGGCCAACATTTGGTATTAAAGGTGGGGCTACTGGTGGTGGCTATGCTCAAGTATTACCTATGGAAGATATAAACTTACATTTTAATGGTGATTTTCATGCTATTACGACAGCTAACAATGCATTGTCAGCATTTATAGATAACCATTTACATCAAGGTAATGAATTAGGTATAGATCAGCGACGTATTGAATGGAAACGTGTACTTGATATGAATGATCGTGCTTTACGTAATGTTATTGTCGGAGTAGGTGGCCCTACACAAGGTGTACCACGTGAAGATGGTTTCAATATAACTGTAGCCTCTGAAATAATGGCTATCCTTTGTCTTGCTACGGATATCGCAGATTTAAAGAATAAAATCAGTAAAATTACAATAGGATATACAAGAGAACGTCAGCCAGTAACAGTTGCAGATTTAAAGGTTGAAGGTGCACTTGCAATGATTTTAAAGGATGCGATTAAACCTAATCTCGTACAAACAATTGAAGGTACGCCAGCACTTGTCCATGGTGGTCCATTTGCTAATATTGCACATGGTTGTAACTCTATATTAGCTACAGAGACAGCACGTGACTTAGCAGATATCGTGGTGACTGAAGCTGGTTTTGGCTCAGATTTAGGAGCTGAAAAATTTATAGATATCAAAGCGCGTGAAGCTGGATTTGAACCAGAAGCAGTTGTAGTTGTAGCAACAATACGTGCTATTAAGATGCATGGTGGTGTGGCGAAAGATAATTTAAAAGAAGAAAATATCGAAGCCTTACAACAAGGCATTGTGAACCTCGAAAGACATGTTAATAATGTTCGAAAATATGGTTTAGAACCAGTAGTTGCCTTGAATGCGTTTATACATGATACTGATCAAGAAATAGAATTTGTTAAAAATTGGGCACAAACAAATAATGTGAGATTGGCATTGACCGAAGTATGGGAAAAAGGTGGCAAAGGTGGTACAGATTTAGCGAAAGAAGTATTAGAAATCATTGATCAACCACAATCATTTAAGCATTTATATGATCTAGAACAGCCATTAGAAGATAAAATAAAAACAATTGTTACAGAAATTTATGGCGGTGCGAAGGTTACATTTTCTGCAAAGGCAGAAAAGCAACTAAAACAATTCAAACAAAATGGTTGGGATCATTATCCAATTTGTATGGCGAAAACGCAATATTCATTCTCTGATGATGCTACTCAACTAGGTGCGCCAGAAGGGTTTGAAATTACAATTCGTGAATTAGAAGCAAAAACAGGTGCTGGGTTTATTGTTGCGTTGACAGGTGCAATAATGACGATGCCAGGTTTACCAAAGCAACCTGCAGCACTGAATATGGATGTAACTGATGATGGACGTGCGGTAGGATTGTTCTAATAAAGATTAAAAGCGAGTCGTTCTTAATAGGCGACTCGCTTTATTTTGTTATGAGATGAGCTTTAATATCGAAATGTTCAGCTGCAGTAAATGTTTTTTTATCTATTTTACCTTCTACTAACATTCGTTTTAATACATAATGCTGTCTGTTTAGTCCAATTTGAATTTGTTGATCATTTTTTAAAGTGCCATCAATTTTGTATGGCGTATAGAAGTAAGGGCTTTGTAGCATACCAACTAAATATGCTGCCTCAGCAACATTTAGGTTTGCAGATGATTTACCAAAGACACTATACGAAGCAGAGGCTATTCCAGTAATATTGGCACCATGACTATCTCTACCAAATGGAACAATATTGAGATAAGTATAGAGAATTTCATCTTTGGTTAACACTTTTTCTGCACGCAATGCTAAGATTAATTCGTTTGCTTTACGACTGTATGTTTTTTCATTAGAGAGTACTTGATTTTTAACTAATTGTTGTGTGATGGTACTGCCACCTGTAGAATTGTCCATATTAAAGATATCTTGACCAATTGCCCGTAAAATTGCTTTCGGTAAAATGCCGTTATGCTTAAAATATAAACTATCCTCTGATGAGGTTAATGCTTTTATAATATTATGATTTACCTCATTGGGACCGACAATTAATGGATTTTGTGAATGACTATATTCATAAAGTATATGTTTACTGTGATAATCGATATCTTCAGTTCCGTTAATCGTCAATAGTTCTGTACGTAATTTATTATCCGACATATGAATGGACTCTTGTGTTAAATGTTGGAAATAAAATACAAATATTGCCAACATAATAATAAAGGTACAAGTAAAAATACTAAACAGACCTATGAAAAAACGCTTTATTTTTTTGTAAATAGATTCAAAACGATTGAGTGGTGGTTGTGATGTAAGATAATGTTGACTCGTTTCATAGGTTTTGTATTTCATTTTGTACCTCCTTGTTATGCAATATTATAACATAATTTAACATATTGACTTTTAAAATAGAGTTAATTATAATTAGTATCAATTCGATATGGTTTTTGGATTTAGGACAAGTAGTATAAGGATACATCTTCAGAGAATTAGTGGTCGCTGCGAACTAATGTTGTACGTTATATGAATACACCTAATTAAGAATGTAATCCAAACGTTTAAGTTAATGAACGTATCATTAATAAAGTTGTTTGACTTAAGTATGGTGGTACCGTGCAATTGCGCCCTTACATTAATTTGTAAGGGCGTTTTTATTTTTATTTTTAACATGTACAAGTAGAACACTATCTAAATTCTAAACCAATATCATAAATAAATAGGAGGTTGTTTAAATGGCAAATGCATTAATTGATGATTTAACTTGGAGAGGCTTAATCTATCAGCAAACAGATGAAAGTGGTATCGAAACGTTACTGAATAAGGAGCAAGTTACATTATATTGTGGAGCAGACCCAACGGCTGATAGTTTACACATCGGTCATTTACTACCTTTCTTAACATTACGCCGCTTCCAAGAACATGGACACCGTCCACTTGTCCTTATTGGTGGCGGTACTGGTATGATTGGAGATCCATCTGGTAAATCTGAAGAAAGAACTTTACAAACAGAAGAGCAAGTTGAATTAAATGTTGCAGGTATCAGCAAACAGATGCATAAAATATTTGAATTTGATACAGAGCAGGGAGCAAAATTAGTTAATAATAAAGATTGGCTCGGTCAAATCTCATTGATTGATTTCTTAAGAGATTATGGTAAACATGTGGGGGTTAACTACATGTTAGGTAAAGATTCAATTCAAACACGTTTAGAACATGGTATATCATATACTGAATTCACTTATACGATTTTGCAGGCCATTGATTTTGGTCATTTAAATCGAACTTATAACTGTAAAGTACAAGTTGGTGGATCTGATCAATGGGGAAATATTACTAGCGGGATAGAATTAATGCGTCGTATGTATGGCCAAACAGAAGCTTATGGTTTAACAATTCCATTAGTAGTAAAATCAGATGGTAAAAAATTCGGTAAGACAGAAGGCGGCGCAGTATGGTTAGACCCAGAGAAGACGAGCCCATATGAATTTTATCAATTCTGGATAAATACTACAGATGATGATGTTATCAAATTCTTGAAGTACTTCACATTCTTAACGCAAGAGGAAATTGAAAAATTAGAACAATCACTTGCAGAAGCACCTCATTTAAGAGAAGCACAAAAAGCTTTAGCTGAAAATGTAACACGCTTTATTCATGGGCAAGATGCATTAGACGATGCAATCCGCATTTCACAAGCATTGTTCTCAGGTGATTTACAATCATTATCTGCAAAAGAATTAAAAGAAGGGTTTAAGGATGTACCACAGGTAACACTAAGCAACACTACAACGAATATTGTAGATGCGATAGTTGAAGCTGGTATTTCAAGCTCTAAACGTCAAGCACGTGAAGATGTTAATAATGGTGCAATCTATATTAATGGCATAAGACAGCAAGACACTACGTATGAATTAACAGTAGCTGATAAAATAGAAAATGAATTTACAATTATTCGCCGTGGTAAAAAGAAATACTTTATGGTGAATTACCAATAATTTTTTAAACTTTAAAAGCGGTCAACCAATCGTCGATAATATTGGTTGACCGCTTATTTGAATGGATAATTAATTTAATAACTGAATAATGTTGAATGTGGTTAGTATTTATTCAAAAATACTTGATCCACTTTCACGATTGGATTCTGTATCATCTGAAGATTGAGTTGTTTGTGATTTTTGTTCTTTAAGTTTAACATCGATTGATTTTTCTTTACCGTCTCTTTCAATTGTTAATGTCACAGAATCGCCAGGTTTTTTATTTTGATATAAATAGGATCTGACATCGGTATCTTCTTTAACAGATTTATTATCAATAGCAGTGATAATATCTCCTTTTTTCAAACCATTATCGTCATCAACTTTAGCGATATAGACACCTTCGGAACGTTTGGTGTTTAATTGTTCTTTGTATTGTTCCGGAATCTCGCTTAGGTTTAATAAGCCAATACCAATT
The DNA here is from genome assembly GCF_043107035.1 of Staphylococcus sp. 231237_7MaSpsaltlick. Lineage (NCBI taxonomy): Bacteria > Bacillati > Bacillota > Bacilli > Caryophanales > Staphylococcaceae > Staphylococcus > Staphylococcus sp. 231237_7MaSpsaltlick. Next base: position 60,710 of record NZ_JBICNX010000021.1, on the reverse strand, counting down.
GATGGGCGCTCTATTTTACCGTTTTTAACTAATTCTTTGATCGTAACCTTAACTTCGTTACTAGGAATTGCAAAGCCAATACCTTCGACTTGTTCGTTAGCAATTTTCATCGAGTTGATACCGACTAAATTACCATTGATATCAACAAGTGCACCACCAGAGTTTCCAGGATTAATGGCAGCATCTGTTTGTAATACATTGACTTTGTTTGTGCCTGCTGATGTTTGTGTATCGATTGTACGCTCACTTGCAGAGATTATTCCAGAAGTGACTGAGTTTGCAAACTCTAAACCTAATGGATTCCCCATAGCAAATACACTATCTCCAGTTTTTACTTTTGAAGAATTAGCAAATTGAATCGCTTTTGTTCCCTTAACGTCATCAATTTTTAATACTGCTATATCTGTAAGTGCGTCTTTGCCGATTAATTTAGCGTCAACCTGTTTAGAGTTATGTAGTTGTACCTTGATATTGCTTGCGCCATCAATAACATGGTTATTAGTCACAATATAGGCAGAGCCATTACTTTTTTGATAGATTACACCAGAACCAACACCAGCTTCTTCTGATTTGGAAGATTTTCCTTTTAATAAATCATCAAGACTTTGTGCCTTTTGCATATTAATGACACCGACAATGGCGGGTGAAACGTCTGTTATCATTTGATTTACGGAATCATATTTGTCACTTTTACCATCTAAGGTATTTCCACCACGACTACTTGATGATTCTTGGACATTTGAACCGTCATCGTTTAATATTGTGCGGTCCATAAATTTACCTATCCCAAGAACAATGAGAGCACCTAAGACACCTGCGACAAGTGCCACGACAATGGTTTTAAACCAAGGGAATCTTGGTTTATTATATGAACGTGGGTTCGATGCTTTATGATAAGAGCCGTTCGAATCTTGTTGCGTTTGTTTAAAAGTGTGTTCGCTTCTTGGGTTATTATCATTATTATTATCTGACATATGTTACCTCCAATCCATTCACATACTCTATTATGAAAGGTTTTGCAATGATTTGCTAGTAAATTCACTTCATACTTTAGACTGAATTACAAATTAGCTTGTACGTGTTTAAACTAAGTGATAAAATCAGTAGGTGATAAATAGCAAATAAAAAGTAGGTGGAGAAATGTATAAATTTATCAGTGGTCTCTTGAAATTAATTATTGTGAAATTAAGCAATAGTTTAGAAGTTCAAGGTCGTGAAAATATACCACAATTACATAGGTATGTCGTAACATGTACACATGAAAGTTATAACGAAGTCATTATGTTAGGCATGGCAATACATCCTAACCAAATCCATTACATGGCTAAAAAAGAGTTATTCAAGAATAAATGGTTTGGTAGATTTTTATCTTCATTAAATGCGTTTCCTGTAGATAGAGAAAACCCAGGACCGAGTACACTTAAAAAACCCATTAATTTATTAAAACAAAATAAAACAGTCGGTATATTTCCTACTGGCTCACGTAAAAAATATGCTGAAGGTGAACCATTAAAGCGTGGTGCAGTTACAATTGCGATGATGGCACAAGCACCTATCTTACCAGCAGCGTATGTAGGACCGAGTGAAATTAAGGGTTTGATTACTGGACAAGCGGTGATTAAGTTTGGTCAACCTATCGAAACAAAGCACTTACCAAAAGATATGAAACGTAATGAAAAATTAGACTATTTAACTACAGAATTAGAAAAAGCTACAAGACAATTACAGCAAGAGTTGGATGCATATGTAGCTAATAAATAAAAAATATTTTTATTAGCTAAAAAAATTGATAATAAAATCCGATAACTTAAAGATTTATGTTATTATATTACTGTACAATAACTATAAGTTGAACGTATATAAACACCATGTGGGCTAATTGTGCGCGTGGTGTTTATTTTTTTGAAATTTAAACTGAAATGGGGAATGAATATGTTTAGTTTCTTTCAACGCTTAGGTAGGTCATTGATGCTACCGGTAGCAGTATTACCTGCTGCTGCAATTATTGTGGGGATCGGTAATGCGCTTACTGCAATGGGACTGTTGCCAACAGTGGCGAAATTTTTCTCAAGCGCCGGTTCGACCATATTAGAGCAGTTAGGAATCTTGTTTGCAATAGGTGTTGCATTGGGAATGGCAAAGAAAAATGATGGTGCTGTCGCATTAGCTGCGGCTGTGGGCTTCTTCTTAACTACAGTTGTTTTGAGTCCTGAGAAATTGGCACCGTTATTAGGAGTAAAGCAATCTGCAGTTGATAGTGCATTTGAACAAATGAATAATCAAAACGTATTTATTGGATTGATTGTAGGTTTGATTGCTGCTTATACGTATAACAAATTTAGTAAAACAGAGCTTCCAGCGGCTTTATCATTCTTTAGTGGTAAGCGTTTAGTTCCAATATTAACAGCATTCTTCAGTATTATACTAGCTGTGATCATGTTGTTCGTTTGGCCATTTATCTTCTCACTTATCGTAGCATTTGGAACATGGATTATTAACCTTGGACCATTTGGCGCATTCTTATATGGTTTCTTTAATAGATTATTAATCCCAACAGGATTACATCATGCATTGAATGCAGTATTTTGGTTTGACCTTGCGGGTATCAACGATATTGCCAAATTCCAAACAGGAGACGGTGCGGTACATGGTGTGACGGGTCGATACATGGCTGGTTTCTTCCCGGTAATGATGTTTGGTATTCCTGGTGCAGCGTTGGCAATGTATCATACAGCAGAATCAAAGCAAAAGAAACGTGTCTATGGTTTAATGTTAGCTGGATCTATTTCAGCATTCTTTGTAGGTGTAACAGAACCAATTGAATTTGCATTTATGTTTGTAGCGCCAATACTATTTGTAATTCATGCCTTTTTAACAGGTTTATCAATGTTTATTGCCGCTTTATTCCATTGGACTGCTGGATTTGCATTTAGTGCAGGTTTAATTGACTATGTGTTATCGTTAATTAATCCAGTGGCAAATCATCCATATATGTTAATTGTACAAGGCCTTGTATTCTTTGTATTGTATTATGTAATATTTAGATTTGCGATTAAGGTATTAAAATTAAATACACCTGGTAGAGGTGATAACTTATTGCCTGACCCTACATCAGACGAAGCAACAACAGGTGATGTTGAGCACAGCAATGACTCAAGTGAAACGAGTACTGTGACAACGAATAAGTATACTAAGATAGCAAGTGATATTCTGAGTGGTTTAGGTGGCAAAGAAAATATCATGACCTTAACCAATTGTGCTACTCGTTTACGTATGGAATTACATGATAATACTTTAGTCGATGAGACGAAAATTAAACATGCAGGTGCTGTAGGTGTGACTCAAAGTGGTAAACATAATACACAAGTCATCATCGGTACTCAAGTACAGCAAGTAGCTGATGAAATAGAATCACAATTAGAAAGTAAATAGTTATACAAAGAGTGACGTCAAATGAATGTTTATTTTGACGTCAGTTTTTTATTTTGAATTATTGAAAAAATTGATAATAATTAGTTAGAAGTTTAATCGTTCACTCATACGCATGCTTAATAGTTAATAGAATTATCCACATAGTCGACAAAATCAAAGCAAGATAGGTACTTTATGCTACATTAAAGTTGTTATAATTTGTATTTTTATAAACTTTAATGAAAATGCACTCTGTTAAATTGCAAAGTATTCAAATTTCCATAAAAATTTGAATAAATTCAAGAAATACATTTGCGCTTTTTATATGTAAATAGTACGATATACTAGTATCAGAATTTTCTGATTAAAGGAGAGTAGGTAGGATGAAGTCGGTATTATTTGATGTAGATGGTGTATTTTTAAGTGAAGAAAGGTGTTTTGATGTATCAGCATTAACAGTTTATGAAATGTTGATGAGTAAAGATTACATAGGTTTAGATCCATCGGTACAATTTGAAGGATTAACTGATAGTCAAATCACTGAAATAAGAAATATTGTTTTTTACAATGATGAAATATTAACTAAATTAAAGTCGTTAGGACTCAACTCTAATTGGGATATGTTATTTATTGTTGTAGCGATTCATTTTATAAGATTGTGTCAGGGCTTATCAAATGACCAGCTATCGGACGTATTAAACCCTGAACAATTTAATCAAAATACTTTGGCATTTGTCGGTGAACATATCTCAGATGTAACACTTGATTTTTCTGCACCTCTAGCATTTTTAGATGGTGTGAGTTCTGGAAAGGACAATATCTATAAGTCATTAGTTACATATGCAAGTGAACATTTAAACACAACTGAAACGGAATTATTTGAATTGAAAAGTGCGTTTTGGACATTTGCACAAGAGATTTACCAAGAATGGTATTTAGGTTATAAATTATTTGAGGAAGTTGAAAAGAAACCGAAGCGTTCGAACTTTAAAAATGGCTATATATATGATGAAGTCGTATTAAGACCAGTTGCTGAAATTAAATCACTACTTGAAGATTTAAAAAACGCAGGCTATCATATTGCAATCGCAACAGGTAGACCACGAACTGAAACGATTGTTCCATTTGAAACACTTGGAATTAAAGCATTGTTTGAAGAACAACATATAGTTACAGCAAGTGAAGTGCTAATCGCTGAAGATCATTATCCAGACTTAAAGCCACTCGGAAAGCCTAATCCGTTTAGTTACTTAGCAACTTTAGAAGGTAATGAGTTAGAACGTTATAAACATTTTGCTACAAATCAAGAGAACCGTGTAAATAAGGACGATGTATTTGTAGTAGGGGATTCTTTAGCAGATTTATTAAGTGCTAAAAAAATTGGTGCAACATTTATAGGACCACTGACTGGATTAAAAGGTCAAAATGCACGCGAAGAGTTAGAATCTCATGGTGCAGAATATATAGTTGATCATGTCGGAGAAATTAGAAATATTTTATTATAAATAATTATAATTACTAACAATGATTAACGATTAGTATCTCATATTACATCCTTTATGGAAGACGTTGCAATGCGTTAGATATAAAGGATGTTTTTTAATTTACAATTAATTTCACTTATTATAAGTGAAATTAATTGTTAAGCAATTATTTGGATAGACAATAAATATTGAATAAAAAGCAGCCCTCAGAAAATGGAGTCATTTATCTGAGGGCTGTTATTCTAATATTGATGAGCCAAATTTTTACAAAATATTATTTCTGTATGATTTGGTTTTTGACTTAAATATTGTAATTCGTATCTTGTGGAATATCTAATTCAACGCTACGTACGTTATTGAAACCTTCAATTTGGAATAGGGCATCAATAACATCTTGATTTACAGGGTGGTCAATAGATAATACCATTAAGGCATTACCACCTAAGTTTGTTCGACCAAGGTGCATCGATGCAATGTTAATATCAAACTCACCAAGAATTTGACCCGTACGACCAACAATACCTGGTTTATCTGTATGATTGATAACAAGTTGGTGTTGTTCCGGTTTAAAGTCAACTGGATAATCATTAATTCGCACAATACGTGGGCCATAACCATTGAGTACAGTGGCACCAATTTTAATTTGTGTATCTTTATTGATTAAAGTTAACTCGATATAGTTACTGAAACCACGATGTTTGGTATTCTTTTCAATATTATATGAAACACCTTGTTCATTTAATAATACAAGCGCATTGATTAGGTTAACACGTTCTCCTAAATCTTGACGTAAAACGCCTGAAACAAGTGTACGTGTAATTAAGCTCGTATCATCAAGAGCTAAATCACCTTCGTATTTAATGTGTAATTCGCGAGGTGCTTTTTCTAATAATTGAATACCTACTTCACCTGTTAGTTTACTTAATTCGATATAAGGTTTTAATTCTTCATTAATTTCATTGTAAGTCATTCTTGGTGCATTGATTGCATTCAATACATTACCATTTTCGAAAATATCAACAATTTCATTCGCTACTGAAACGGCAACTTTCTCTTGTGCTTCAACTGTTGAAGCACCTAAATGAGGCGTAACGACAACTTTATCATGTTTAACTAATGGTGATTCAGTTGCAGGCTCAGTTTCAAACACATCTAGTGCTGCTGCTTGAATTCTATCTTCGTTCAGTGCATTAAGTAATGCTTCCTCGTCAATAATCCCACCACGTGCCACATTAATAATTTGTAATGTGGGTTTGGCTTTAGCGAAGAATGCTTCTCCTACAATACCTTTAGTTTTAGGGGTAAGCGGTGTATGAACCGTTACGAAATCAGCTTGTTCAGCAATTTCGTCTACAGTAGCTCGAATAACATTGAGTTCTTTTGCTTTATCTTCAGAAAGATATGGATCAAAAGCTAAAATTTTCATACCAAAACTTTGCGCACGTTTAGCAACACCTAAACCAATACGTCCAGCACCAACGACACCTAATACTTTATTGTATAATTCAGTACCGCGATATGTCTTACGATCCCATTTACCTTCTTTTAAAGACTTATGCGCTTGTGGAACATTTCTGGCCATTGATAAAATCATTGCCATAGAATGCTCTGTAGCAGAAATTGTATTACCATCTGGTGCATTAATAACGATAACACCATGCTTAGTAGCAGCATCGATATCAATATTATCGACACCAACACCAGCTCTTGCAATTACTTTTAGATTTGGAGCAGCAGCGATAACATCTGCAGTAACTTGCGTTTGGCTACGAACGATTAAACCTTCAAAGTCAGCTATTTTTTCAATTAACTCACTTTCGGAAAGTTCGGTATTTGTAACAACTTCAAAGTCTTTATGATCTGTTAAACTTTTTAAACCTTCAGGTGAAATAGGGTCAGATACTAAAATTTTATACATATGCTTTTACAACCTCCATATATTGAGTAATTGCTGTACCAATGTACGCTTCATTTCTAAATTCTGATACGATGATTTCAAGTGCAGAAACGACTTGTAAGATATCAAATGGTGAAATTTGACCCATATGGCCAATTCTTAAAATTTCACCTTTAAGATGTCCTTGTCCGCCAGCAATTGTTATAGAGAAGCGCTTTTTAAGTTCATTTTTAATAAAGTTTAATTCATCTTTCGTTTTAGGTACAAATGCTGTAACAGTAGGTGACGCATAAGCATCTTCTACGAGTAAATCTAAATCTAATGCTTTAAGTGCTGCTCTTAATCCATCTCTAATAGCATAATGACGTGCGACAACTTGATCTAAACCTTCTTCTTCGATTAATTGAGCATACGCAGTTACACCTCTAAATAAAGCTACGTTAGGTGTGAAAGGTGTTGAATTATCAGCTTGAGATTTTAAATATTTATTTAAATCTAAATAAAATCTAGGCGTAGTAACTTCTGCAAATCTTGCTTTTGCTCGATTGTTATAAGCTACAAATGCTAGACCAGGGGGTAACATGATTGCTTTTTGACTTCCTGAAATTAGGACATCAATTTGATCACGTTTTAAATCAACATCAACAGCGCCGATACAACTTACGCCATCTACAACGAAATAAATAGATTCATCAAAGTCTTTTAAGGCATGACCTAATTCATTTACTGGATGTAATACTGCAGTTGAAGTCTCACAATATTGACTGAATACAGCTGTAATATCTCTGTTTAAAGATTTTAAGAAGTCAATGAAATCTGGAACATTTACTGCTTTACCCCATTCAACTTCAAAAATATGTACGTTTTCATAATAAGTCTCTGCAATTTGTTTAAAGCGGTTACCAAAAGCACCAGATACAATAATTACGATATCGTCTTCTGGATTAGCTAAATTTAACATACTTGCTTCTAAAGAACTTGTACCACTTGATGTTAATATCATTACCTCATTTTCTGAACCAAAAACGGGTTTCAATGCTCGAAAAGCTTCTTCGGCAATTGTTTCAAAATCACTAGATCGATGGCCGACCATTGGTAATTGTGTTGCATGTAATATTTGGTCCGGTACAGGTGTTGGGCCGGGCGTTAATAACAAAGGATGATAGTATTTCATATTGTAATTCCCCCATTGAGTAAGATTTAATAAGTTTAGCAAATTTTCAGACAATATAAAAGTCTAAAAATTACAATTTTTTGAAAATTAACAAAATACAAAAGTAATGTAAGGGCATACATTGCTTTTGTATTCAATTTCTATATCGAAAATAAAAAAATTTAAATTATTTTATTTTAGGTTGTATTTTTACGTTAACGTTGCCGCGAATTGAATTCGAAATCATACAATTATTATCAGCAATTTTTAATAATTTATCTAATTTCTTTGCTAATTGTTCTTTTTGCGTAGATTTAACACTAATAATAGGGTAATGAGTTATTGTATCCATTTTAAATTTTGCATTTTCGAAAAGGGCAGTTCCACTTGAAAATTGTTCGATTTCAATTGAATCAAAGCCTGCGCGTTCTAATACCGCAGCAAGTGAAATAATGTAACAAGATGCAGCAGCAGAAACGAGTAATTCATCTGGATTTGTCCCTGTTCCGTTGCCACCTAAGCCAGCAGGTATTGATATTTGTTCTGTTAATACATCTCCATTAAGATCACCAACAGACTCACGTCCACCTGACCAGTGAGTTGTGACGTTAAAATCATGCTTTACCATTATAATTGACCTCCAGTTTAAATGTGTTAATTTATAGTTTAGATTATAATATGAAATAAAGGAAGAGAGGCGCTTTACAATGACCGATCAAAAACCGAGAAGTTTGGATGACATTAAACTTATTGCGCATAGGGGATTATCGACGCAATACCCAGAAAATACGCGTATTGCATTTGAAGCAGCACTAGAATCAAATGAAGTGGATATATTAGAAATTGATATACATAAAACAATAGATGATCAATTAGTTGTGATTCATGATCCTTCCATCGATCGGACATCGAATGGAACGGCGAAAATAAAAAATAATACTTTAGATGAATTACAACAATATGATTACGGTTTTTGGAAAGAAATCAAATATGCAAATCAAAAGTTGTTAGTATTAGATGATGTATTAGAACTTATTGCACGGTCATCCAAGGGGTTAATGATAGAAGTAAAGCAACCGCAACAATATCTTGATATTGAAAATATATTAATCAATAAATTGCAACAGTGGGATATAGACAGTGATAAAATATCGATACAGTCCTTTAATAAGAAGTTTATTAAAGCGCTCGCCGCTAAAGACGTGCCATATAAACTAGGAGTGTTGATTAATCGTAAGAAGCATTGGTACAAAAAGCCTCGATTTAAAAAGATTTCAGAATATGCTTCCTTTGTAAATGCACACCAATCTGTGGTGTCAAAACGTTTTATCCATAAGGCGCATCGGTATGATTTAAATGTTTATGCATACACAGTAAATGATACCTATAAAGCTGAGAAACTTTTACGTTATCCACTTCAAGGTTTAGTTTCTGATAATCCTGAATTACTGTAAAATGAATTAAAGGTCTAAAACATATGATTATCGTTAGTGATAATCTAGCTTTAGACCTTTTTATAATTATTTGATATGTGATAAATCATTGTCGAAATGGTTGACCCAATTCTTTTTAAATAAGCCCATGATATAACAATCACTATATTCACCGCGTGTATAGAAGTGTTCTAATAATGTCCCTTCAATAGCAAAGTTTTGTGACTGATATATATGTACTGCTTTATCATTATTGATATCAACATATAAATATACCTTATGTAAATTTAATACTAAAAACGCGTAATCAATGGCCATTTTAAAGGCGCTTTTAGCATATCCCTTACCACTAAAGTCAGGATCAACAATAATTTGTATCTCACAATTACTATGAACAAAGTTGATTTCTACTAATTCAACAATACCTATGCGTGTATTATCGACTTCGATAATAAAACGTCTTTCTGATTCATCATGTAAATGTTTCTTGTACAATGATTGTAGTTCGCTTAAAGATTGGTAAGGTTCTTCAAACCAATATGACATAATAGAATATTCATTATTTAAATGATGGACAAATTCTAAATCTGTTTCTTCTAATGCTCTAATAATCAAGCATATCACTCCTTTAATTATAGAATAAAGAAATGATTATAAAATGTAAAACGTTTAATAAAATAATTATATTATAGAATGTATGATTTGCAATGTGGTTTGTTGATTTTATAACAATATATTTAGTGAGAGAAGGAAGGGGAGCACAATGATTGATAAAAAAACCCAAGAACAAATGAATGTTCTTGGGTTTGCAAGATAAAAGATATTATCTTGAGTAGTACTCAACGATAAGTTGTTCGTTGATTTCAGCAGGTAATTCACTACGTTCTGGAACGCGGATATATTTACCTTTTAAGTTGTCAGCATCAAATTCTAAGTAATCTGGTACAAAGTTATTGATTTCAACTGATTCAGCAATGATATCTAATTTTTGAGATTTTTCACGTACTGAAATTTCTTGACCTGGTTTTAATGTGTAAGATGGGATATCTACACGTTTACCGTCAACTTCAACGTGACCGTGGTTAACTAATTGACGTGCTTGACGACGAGTACGAGCTAAACCTAAAGCATAAACAACTGCATCTAAACGAGCAGCTAATAATTGCATGAAGTTTTCACCGTGTACACCATGTTGTTTACCAGCAGTTTCGAATGTGTTACGGAATTGTCTTTCAGTCATTCCATATAAGTAACGTAATTTTTGTTTCTCACGTAATTGTAAACCATATTCTGATAATTTTTTACGTTGGTTAGGACCGTGTTGACCTGGTGCGTAAGGACGCTTTTCTAATTCTTTACCAGTACCACTTAATGAGATACCTAAACGACGAGATTTTTTCCAACTTGAACCTCTGAATCGAGCCATAATAAGACTCCTCCTTTTTCTTTTTTGTTGTTATGAAAAAACAAAAAAGAGTGTTGCATGCTTACTTGGATATATTGTTTTATGTGTCCTCGCCTTATAGCTACGGTTACACGGCACGCCCGCATCGGGAACAACATAGAGCCAACTAATATACAACTGCTATTTTCGTTTATTCACACAAAGTACATTTTAACACGCTATATCAATCTGTCAATAGTTAATCCTAGTTTAAACTAAATACTTAGCATGTTTGATTATGAAATTTGTTGTTCAATCACTTTGACAATCGCTTCTAATTCGGTTTGATCAGTTGTTGTAAATCGACCAATAATAGGTGCATCAATATCTAGTACACCAATCACTGCACCATCTTTGTGTATGGGTACTACCACTTCTGATTTACTGTTGGCATCACATGCAATATGACCAGGAAATGCATTAACATCTTCGACTAATTGTGATTTGTCTTCAGCAACTGCAGTGCCACATACGCCTTTGCCCACAGCAATATGGACACAAGCAGGATGACCTTGGAAAGGACCTAAGATGAGTTCACCATTTTCCATTAAATAGAAACCGACCCAGTTAATTTGGTCCAGATTATCATTTAACAATGCAGAGACATTACTGAGTATTGCAATGACATTTGATTCATCTTCAATTAAACTTGCAACTTGCTTTCTTAATAAACTATAATTTGTTTCTTTTACTTCGGTCATCTTTATTACCTCACTTTTTACTTTTCATTTAGTATAAAGACTGTTTTAATAGTAATCAATCAAATGATTTGGAAGGGTTTTATCAATCGGACTTATAAAATTTATAATATTGAGTTTGATTTGCTTATTAAAATAAAATAAATTCTTAACAATTCATCTATTTCTATTTTAATGAAGTGGGTAAGTACGTTATAATAGGTAGTGATAAAATAGGAGGAGAAGAACATATGGCGTTGTATATCATTTTAGCAATTATTGTTATAGTACTGATTATTATCGGTGTATTATTCTATATGCGTTCTAATAAAAGCCAAATGATTGAAAAGGCTGAAGAACGAAAGGCTGAGGTAGAAAAATTACCATACGATGAAAGTGTATCTCGGTTATCAAATTTAACATTAACAGGTGAAACAAAATCTACATATGATCGCCTAAACAAAACGTCAGAAGACAGCAAACAGCAATACTTGAAACCACTTGACGAAAAAATCCATAACGCAGAAGGTTTATTATATAAATTTAAATTTTCACAAGCTCAAACAGAAATTGATGAAGCGCATGAGTTAATGGATCAATACGAAGAGAATTATAAAAAAGTAACTGCTGATGTTGAACAAATTCAATCTGTACATAAACAAAACGACAAATTATATGAAGCATGCAAAGTGGATTATCGTGAGATGAAACGAGATGTTCTAGCAAACCGACACCAATTTGGAGAAGCTGCAGAACCGTTAGAACAAGAAATTGAATCATTTGTGCCTGAAATGGAACAGTATGAAGCTTTAAAGGAAGAAGGCAATTATAATCAAGCTCACGATCATATCAAATTATTAAATGAAGATATGAATTACTTGAAAAAGGACATGACTGAAATCCCTGACTTGATTAGGGAAGCTCAAAAAGAATTACCAGGTCAATTCCAAGATTTGAAATATGGCTGTAGAGACTTGAAGGTTGAAGGTTATGATCTTGATCACGTGAAGGTCGATAGTAATTTGCAAACTTTAAAAACGGAATTGAGTTTTGTTGAGCCTATGATTAGTCGTTTAGAACTGGATGACGCGAACGATAAGTTAAACAGTATTAATGATCGTTTAGACGAAATGTATGAATTGATTGAACATGAAGTGAAAGCGAAAAATGATGTAGAAGAAACAAAAGAAGTCATTACAGATAATTTATTTAGAGCAAAGGAAATGAATTATACATTACAAACAGAAATTGAATATGTACGTGAAAATTACTATATTAACGAAAGTGATGTTCAAAATGTACGACAGTTTGAAAATGAAATTCAGAATCTAATTTCTGTATATGATGAAATATTAAAGGAAATGTCAAAGACTGCTGTAAGATATAGTGAAGTTCAAGATAACTTGAAATACATTGAAGAACATGTTGAAGTTATTAATGACAAACAAGAAAAATTACAAAACCATCTTATTCAACTACGTGAAGATGAGGCTGAATCCGAAGAAAATATCTTACGCGTCCAAAGTAAAAAAGAAGAAGTATATCGAAAGCTACTTGCATCTAATTTACCAAGTGTACCTGAAAGATTTATTATTATGAAAAATGAAATTGACTACGAAGTAAGAGAGGTCAATAAAAAGTTCAGTGTGCGTCCAATTCATGTGAAGCAGTTAAAGGATAAAGTAGCGAAAGTCGTATTACAAATGAATAAATTTGAAGACGAAGCTACAGATGTCTTGGTAAATGCAGTTTATGCAGAGAAATTAATCGAATATGGTAATCGTTACCGTAAAGATAATTCAGGTGTAGATAAGAGCTTGAATGAAGCAGAACGATTATTTAAAAATAATAGATATAAACGTTCTATTGAAATTTCAGAACAAGCTTTAGAAAGTGTTGAGCCTGGTGTTACAAAGCACATTGAGTCTCAAGTGACTGGTTAATTATTTTTAAATGTAGAACGGTAGATGAAAGACACGAAATGATTTTATTATTTCGTGTCTTTTCTTTTTTGGAAATACGAGTATAATGCTAAAAGGGTAAGTACATTTATAAATGTACTATTAAATATTAAGGAACTTTAAATCATTTAGGTAATGTTTAATTTGTAAGATAAATTATATTCTAGGTTATAAATATTACCAATTCCATGATAAGTAATAAATTAATTGAGGAGGATAACGTTGTGATATATCTTGATAATGCTGCTACGACCAAACCAAATCAAGATGTTTTAGATACATTTTTAAAGGTGAATCAATCGCTATATTTTAATCCTAATAGTCCACATCAGGCTGGTTTACAAGCAGAACAATTATTAAATCAAGCTAAGGCACAAATCAAATCATTGTTTAATTTAGATAATGAATTTGATATTATTTTTACAAGTGGCGCGACAGAATCAAATAATATTGCACTACAAGGTGTTGCACGTAAGAAAAAATTATTTGCAAATGAAATTATAACCTCGGTTTTGGAACATCCTTCAGTATTAGAAGTGGTGCGCGCTTTAGAAGAAGAAGGCTTTACGATTAAATATGTTGATGTTACTAAAGAAGGTCAAATAGACCTTAAACATTTACAGAGTTTAATGAATGATAAGGTAGGCTTAGTGACTTGTATGCATGTCAATAATATTATGGGACAAATACAACCAATTACTGAAATAGTAGATATTGTCAGTGCATATCCTAAAGCACATTTACATGTTGATGCGGTGCAAGCAGTCGGCAAAGTACCTTTAATCTTTGATGGTGTGGATTCTTTGAGTTTAAGTGGGCATAAGTTTAATGGTCTGAAAGGACAAGGTGTACTATTTGTTCGTAATAGACATGAAATCATACCTGTAATGCAAGGTGGAGGTCAGGAATATGGCTTGCGTAGTGGGACAGTTAATTTACCAGTCGATATTTCTATTGTTAAAGCCTTGAAATATGCTGTGCAGCACATGCAATCATTAAATAGACAACTCAGTCAATACAATGAACAGATCAAGGCATATATACAGAACTTTCCCAATGTAATCATTAATTCACCAAGTGCAGCTGCACCACATATCATAAATATTGGGTTCCCAGGTGTTAAAGGTGAAGTATTAGTGAATGCCTTTTCTAAACACAATGTTATGTTATCAACAACAAGTGCATGTTCGTCTAAGAAATCAAGTTTAAATGAAGTACTATTGGCAATGGGTATACCAGCAAATCAAATCGAAGGAAGTATTCGAATATCATTAGGCGCTAATACGACAGACAATGATATTGAAACCTTTAAAGATAAATTTAAAGCAGTATATGAAGAAGTAAGGGAGTTGTTAAAATGATATATGATCATTTATTAGTAAGGTATGGCGAATTAACATTGAAGGGTGCAAATCGTAAGATGTTCGTCAATCAATTACGTTCAAATGTTAAGCGTTCATTAATGCCGTTACAAGGGTATAAAGTGAAAGCTAATAGAGATAGAATGTATATCGAACTAGATGAAGGTGCAGATATTAAAGAAATGAGTCAAAGGTTATCGAAAGTTTTTGGCATATATTCTATCAGTCCAGTCCTAAAAATAGACAAAACTATGGATGCTATTAAGGAGCAAGCTGTTGAATTTGCTAAAGGGTATAATGACGGTGACACTTTCAAGATTGACGTGAAACGTTCAGATAAACAATTTCCTTATGATACTTATGAAATACAACGAGAAGTTGGTGGTGCTGTATTACAAGGGGCTGAACATGTATCTGTCAATGTTCGCAATCCAGACCATACGATAAAGGTAGAGGTACGCTTAGACGCAGTGTATATTTATGATGAAGTTATTCCGGGGGCGGGCGGCTTGCCTGTTGGCACTGGTGGTAAGACATTATTGATGTTATCTGGTGGTATTGATTCTCCGGTTGCAGGTATGGAAGTCATGCGCCGCGGTGTTACGATTGAAGCGATTCACTTTCATAGTCCGCCGTTTACAAGTGAGAAAGCAAAGGAAAAGGTTATTGAACTGACACGTATCTTATCTGCACATGTGGGTCCTATCAAATTGCATATTGTGCCATTCACCACATTACAGAAACAAGTAAATAAAGTGGTTCATGAACGTTATACAATGACGTCTACAAGACGAATGATGATGCGTGTTGCTGATAAATTAGTACATCAAATTGATGCTAATGCTATCGTAAATGGTGAGAATTTAGGGCAAGTCGCAAGTCAAACGTTAAAGAGTATGTATGCAATTAATCATGTCACTTCTACGCCTGTATTACGTCCATTGTTAACTTTGGATAAAGAAGAAATTGTTAAAAAGGCTAAAGCAATTGGTACTTATGACGTGTCAATTCAACCATTTGAAGATTGTTGCACGATTTTCACGCCAAAGAATCCTGTTACTGAACCTGATTTTGATAAAGTTGAAAAGTATGAAGATGGCTTTGATTTTGAACCACTTGTTCAAGAAGCGGTGGATGGTATTGAAACACTGACTATAACTAAAGATTATCAAAGTGATAAAGATACAGAAACACAAGCACTGGCAGACGATTTATTTTAATTCATGAAATATGTACGTCAAGCTTAGGTAGCTCAAGTGTAAACTGTTTTGAAATCATGAATATAAAGGGGTAATCAAATGTTAGAGTGGAATGTATCAATAGTAATTATAGTGATATTGTTAGGATTTTTAGCAGCATTTATAGATGCTGTTGTGGGCGGTGGTGGACTGATTTCTATCCCCGCATTATTAGCAGTCGGAATGCAACCCTCAATGGCGTTGGGTACTAATAAATTAGCCAGTGCCTTTGGTTCGATGACGAGTGCATTTAGATTTTTACGCTCTGGTAAAGTAGATTTAAAGATAGTTGCCAAATTATTCCCGATTATTTTTGTTATGGCAATGATTGGGGCTAGTGTTGCTACATTTTTACCTGCTGAACTTTTAAAGCCGGTTGTAATTGTAGTGTTAACATTAGTGATGATTTACACTTTAGTGAAAAAGGACTGGGGCAGTGTACGAACATTTACGAAACTTAGTCTAGGTAAGGCGATTTTATTTGTTTCACTTATGTGTTTAATTGGTTTCTATGATGGTTTCCTCGGTGGAGGTACCGGTTCGTTTATGTTATTTGTTTTATTAATGTTTGGATTTGATTTTTTAGGTGCAGCTGGTAATGCAAAAGTACTCAATTTTGCTTCGAACCTAGGTGCACTCATCTTGTTTATTTGTCTACATGAAGTTGATTATTTTTATGGTTTGATTATGGCAGTAAGCATGATTGCAGGGTCTTATGTTGGTGCACAATTTGCAATTAAAAAAGGTGTAGGATATGTAAAAGGGTTATTTATAGTTGTAACTGCCATTTTAATTATTAAAAATATTTATGATTATATTACACAAATGTCATAAGTTCTGATGATATCAATTCAATATAAATAGGGGGTGACCGCATCATTAACATGTATTGTTAATGATGTGGTCTTTGTTGTTAGTAGCACTGTTTATATGTATTAAATTGTTTCAATTAACATAAAAAATTTTGTAGCATAGTTGTAGCTTGATGATGTGTAAAATGAACACATTAATCGTTATTCAATATGAGCTATTATTTAATTGGGGTAATGATAATGGGTCATTTATTTTGAAAAAATGAATGATTTGTATTATTTAAAGTAATTATAAACAATTTTAAATCAGAAAATTTTATTTCAAGACTATAAAAAGTTATAATGAAAAGGAAAGCACTTATTTATAGGAGGCGTACAAATGACGCAAATTACATTTAAACAAGAACCAATGACATTATCAGGCTCACAAGTAAACGAAGGAGATGTGGCTCCGGACTTTACAGTATTAGACAACGACTTAAATGCGGTGAATTTATCAACTTACGATGGCCAAAAGAAATTAATTAGTGTTGTGCCATCTATAGATACAGGTGTATGTGATCAACAAACACGTAAATTTAACGAAGAAGCAGCACAAGAAGAAGGTGTTGTATTAACGATTTCTGCTGATTTACCATTTGCACAAAAAAGATGGTGTGCAGCTAATGGTTTAGATAACGTAGTTACTTTAAGTGACCATAAAGATCTTTCATTTGGTAAAAATTATGGTGTAGTAATGGATGACTTACGTTTATTAGCGCGTTCAGTATTCGTTTTAGATAAAGATAATAAAGTTGTTTATACTGAAATCGTTCCAGAAGGAACTGATTTCCCTGATTTCGAATCTGCATTAGCAGCATATAAAAACTTATAATTTAATAAATGTATGATTGAAAAACTTTTAACTTAGTAACTGTAGTTTAACAATCAAACAGTATCATTGACATTATAAAGCATACTGTCCATAATTATTTGGTAATATGAGTTAGTTATTAACTTATTTCAAACGAATTATGGACAGTTTTTTTAGAAAGGACTATTAAATGGCACAAGAAGAAACAGTAACAATAATGGAAAAATTATTTAAAGCGCTTGACGAAAAGGCAAAATCATTAAATGAGGAAAATGGTCAAAGTTTTATTGAAAACTTAGGGCTAGCTATGGAAGATATATATAGAAATAATAGAGACCTTTTAGAACAGGCTACATTACAAGATCGTAGAAAGGCATTTCAATTTTCTTATCTAAGCTTACTACAACAAGAAGATATACAAGCGAATCACCAAATCACACCTGACTCTATTGGTTTGATTCTTGGATTTTTAGCACAACGCTTTTTAAAGAAAAATGAAGAAATGCACATCGCAGATATCGCAAGTGGGGCAGGTCATTTAAGTGCTTCAGTACATGAAGTGTTATCTGATCATACATTAATGCATCATTTAGTTGAAGTAGATCCAGTATTATCAAGAGTGAGCGTTCACTTAGCTAATTTCTTAGAAATACCATTTGATGTTTACCCACAAGATGCAATTATGCCACTGCCTTTTGAAGATGCAGACGTAGTTATTGGGGATTTACCTATTGGTTATTATCCAGTTGATGATCGAAGCCAAGAAATGGCTCTGGGCTTTAAAGAGGGGCATAGTTATTCACATCATTTATTAATAGAACAAGCAGTAACGGCATTGAAACAATCAGGTTATGCTTTCTTAGTAGTACCGAGCAATATCTTTGAAGGTGATAATGTGAAACAGTTACAGAATTTCATTGCAACAGAAACAGAAATGCAAGCATTTTTAAATTTACCTGCCACATTGTTTAAAAATGAAAATGCACGTAAATCAATATTAGTGCTACAGAAGAAAGAAGCTCAAATCACGAAACCTGTAGAAGTATTGCTTGCCAATATACCTGACTTTAAAAACCCACAACAGTTCCAGGCATTTTTACAAGATTTGAATGCATGGATGGAGCAAAATCACCCTGAAAATTAAACTGTAATACTCTTGAATTCAACCTGTATTAATGATTAAATAGATATGGATATAAAAAACTTAATTAAAATTGGAGGCATTATGTTTATGTCAAAATTAGTTTTGGCCATTAACGCTGGTAGTTCATCATTGAAATTTCAACTTATTGAAATGCCGGACGAAAAGCTTGTTACTAAAGGACTTATCGAAAGAATTGGTTTAAAGGACTCTATTTTTACTATTGAAGTCAATGGAGAAAAAATTACAGAAGTAAACGATATCGCGAATCATGAAGATGCCGTAAATATTATGTTAGAAAGCTTTAAAAAGCATGGTATTATCGACAGCATTTATGATATAGATGGTACAGGTCATCGTGTTGTACATGGTGGAGAGCTATTCCCTGAATCAGTATATGTTACTGATGAAGTAGAAAAGCAAATCGAATCATTAAGCGAATTGGCACCATTACACAACCCTGCAAACTTAATGGGAATTCGTGCTTTCCGTAAATTGTTACCAGAAATTCCACATGTTGCTGTATTTGATACTTCATTCCACCAAACTATGCCTGAAAAATCATTCCTTTATAGTTTGCCATATCAATATTATGAAGAATACGGCATTAGAAAATACGGTTTCCATGGTACGAGCCATAAATATGTATCTCAACGTGCAGCTGAAATACTAGGTAAACCATTAGAAGAATTGCGTATTATTTCTTGTCATATTGGGAACGGTGCATCAATTGCTGCTATCGATGGCGGTGAATCTGTAGATACATCAATGGGATTCACACCATTAGCAGGTGTAACGATGGGTACGCGTTCAGGTAATATCGACCCTGCTTTAATTCCATTTATTATGGAAAAAACAGGTAAGAGTGCTGAAGAAGTATTAAACACATTGAACAAAGAATCAGGATTACTTGGTATTTCTGGAACTTCTAGTGATTTGCGTGACATCATTGAAGAGTCTAAAGAAGGTAAGGAAAGAGCGCAACTTGCATTAGACGTATTTGCATCTCGAATTCATAAATATATTGGTTCATATGCGACACGTATGCATGGCGTAGATGTTATTGTCTTTACTGCAGGTGTCGGTGAAAATTCTGATCCAGTAAGAGCCAAAGTATTAGAAGGTTTGGAATTTATGGGAGTTTACTGGGACGCTAAGAAGAATGAAGGTATCCACGGTGAAGAAGGCTTTATCAACTATCCGCATTCTCCAGTAAAAGTCATTGTAATTCCTACAAATGAAGAAGTTATGATTGCAAGAGATGTTGTTGAATTTGGTAACGTTAAATAATAGTTACCTAGAGAAAATTAATAGGATAAACGCTTCATAACATATTAGTAGTCACTCTATATTGTCTATAGGGTGACTACTTTTTTGTGAAATTATAAATTTATCATAAATATTGAATTGTTAAAATTACACAATTAGTTTGATTTATCTTCTGGTTGAACCTCAAAAGCAATTAATTCAGTTTTTTGTGATTGATTAAAGTTATTATCTGTCACAAGTACTAGACTGTCATTGCCATTTGGTAATTGCTTGCCAAATGTCATACCTTCAATGTTGTCAATCTTACCAATGTCCTGTTCATTTAGGTTGGCAACCAGTTGTTTATGAACAGGTTTGATTTTTTTATCCTTAATTGAGTCCATATTTTTTATTTCAGTAGTATTTTTAGTGTCAAATTTATAAATACGTACATAATTATGGTATGCTCCGTCAGCTGTTTGGACACTTGCACGTTCCAATGCTAAAAATTCATGATTATTAATCGCTAGCATTTCGGAAATGCCATTTTCTGCTGTCTTATTTGCACCAGGATTACCAGGTACAGCATCGAGAGGGTATGCATATTCTGATATTAACTCACCATTGCGATTATATTGAGTAATTCGTGTAAACGATCCAGAACGTGTAGTTGATATTTGTCCGTCTTGTAGCAGTGAACCTTCCATTGAAGTCCAAATTGACTGCCCGTCTGTTGAAAATGTGCTGCCTTCTAGCGCAAGGTTATTTCTAAAGCCATGTTTATTATCTTTATCCATTTTTATATTGTTTGTAATAGGTATGTCAGCAAGAAACTGACCTGTTAAATCAGCTTCTCTTATAAAGGGATTTAAGCCTAAGGAACGGTCACCCTCACTCGTATATAATATGTTTTGTGTTATTGGATCTATTCTAATTGATTCTATGTCTGCCACTGCCTGATTCTCTTGATGTTTGTATTTATTTTTATTTGGATAGCTTGAACCATCAGGTTGTTTGAATGTATGTACATTAGTGAATTTTGTGTGCTTAAAGCCATGTTGATTATAATTAATTTTTGCTTCGTAAAATCTTGCAGGACTCTTTTCTGAACGGTCATCACTTGCTAGATACCAATTGTTGTTTTTAGCATCGTACGAGATACCTGATAAACCACCAACAGTTGTGCCTTTGTATGATTGATTGTGAGGTATGGTTGTTGTATCTATCCATTTCAAATGTTCAACTGAATGGTTTTGTTGAGATTGAGCATCTATGTATGTATGGGAGTTCAGAGTTGAAATTGAAATCATGCCAATTGTAATACTAGAAATGATTAATTTGTTTAAATTGCGCATGCGCTTCATCCTTTCATTCTTGAGTTAAATCTATCATAAAGTAGATTTATGAAGTGAACATGAAGATAATTTATCAATTGGATTAATATGATAATTTTCATATTAATGCAACTTCAGGTTTGAGAAATTTACAGTGTAGGTGACGTGAAATTTTTAGTTTGAATGTTAGCTTTTGAAGTTAGTAGGGTGATTTAAGTTATATCTTTAATGAATAAAAAATCGACAACTTCTATGTGATATCAATAGAAATTGTCGATTTTCATTTGTCTAAGTGAATATAACTTAGGCATTTATCTAGAAAATATTTGAGATTATATTACTGCGCGTCTAATGACCGGCAAAGTAATATACAATCAATATTAACGAGCTTGGTATTGTGATCTGAATTCATCAGTTGCTACTTGTGGTTGGAAGTCCTCTGGGATTTCTTCAGTTCTAACGACTAATACATCACAAGGTGAATGGCGAACAATTGCTTCAGATACAGATCCTACGATAAAACGTTCAACAGCATTGAGTCCTGATGTACCACACATAATTAAATCTGCATCTACATCAGCAGCTAATTTTTTAGGAATAATTGCTTTAGGTGAACCAAATTCTAAGCGTGTTTCCACATTTGCGACACCTGCGTTTGTAGCGACTTCCTTATAGCCGTTGAGAAGATCTTCGGAAAAATTCTTAGATTTCTCAGTGAACTGTGCATCATATACTTCATATGATGAGTAAGTTCTAGAATCAATTACATTTACGACTGTTAGTTTCGCGTCGTTACGTTTTGCAACATCTACAGCTTTGTTAAATGCCCATTCAGCTTCATGTGATCCATCTACAGCAATTAAAATATTTTTATAAGTTAGCATCACAATTACCTCCTTAATTCTTCTTGGTTATAGTATACCACCATTTACAGAATATTAACACAATTTCAATGTTGTAAAACTTCCCTAAACTATGATTGCGCTTTCATAAGATACGCGTTACTATAAATTTGGAGGTGGATGTAATGATTATTGGTATTCCAAAAGAAATAAAAAATAATGAAAACAGGGTGAGTCTTTCACCAAGTGGTGTTCACGCTTTAGTTGAACAAGGACATACTGTAATAGTTGAACAATCTGCAGGTTTGGGGTCATATTTTGAAGATGTTGACTATACAGAAGCAGGGGCTAAAATTGTTAAGGACCCATCCGAAGTATGGGACGTAGATATGGTGATGAAAGTTAAAGAACCATTGGAAGAAGAATTCCAATTCTTTAAAGAGGGACTAATTTTATTCACTTATTTACATTTAGCAAACGAAGAAAAATTAACAAGAGCGTTATTAGACAATAAAGTGGTAGGTATTGCGTATGAAACTGTACAATTACCTGATCGCTCATTGCCACTATTGACACCAATGAGTGAAGTAGCGGGACGTATGTCAGCTCAAATTGGTGCAGAGTTCTTACAAAAATATAAAGGCGGTATGGGTATCTTATTAGGTGGCGTACCGGGTGTATCTAAAGGCCGTGTATCTATTATTGGTGGCGGACAAGCCGGAACAAATGCAGCTAAAATTGCATTAGGACTTGGTGCAGATGTTACAATTTTAGATGTAAATCCAAAACGTTTACAAGAAATTGATGATTTGTTTGATGGTAGAGTGCATACTATCATGTCAAATCCTTTAAATATAGAGAATTGTGTTAAAGATAGTGATTTAGTTATCGGAGCAGTTTTAATACCAGGTGCAAAAGCACCAAACTTGGTAACTGAAGAAATGGTTAAAGGTATGAGAGACGGGGCTGTAATTGTTGACATTGCCATTGACCAAGGTGGTATTTTTGAAACTACGGACCATATTACTACACATGATGCGCCAACATATAAAAAACATGGTGTTGTCCATTATGCTGTGGCAAATATGCCAGGTGCAGTTCCAAGAACATCAACGATTGCATTAAATAATGCTACATTACCATATGCACAACAGCTTGCTGGTAAAGGTTATTTAAAGGCTCTACAAGATAATCCAGCATTGGCATTAGGTTTAAATACTATTAATGGACAGTTGACAAACAAAGGCGTGGCAGAGGCATTTGATATGTCATACAGTGCAATTGATGCAGCCTTAAAATAAGCTTTATAATCAATTGACATGGATTGATTATAAATAAACAGATCATCACTTAGAGGTTATATACAATCGTTAGTGATGACCTGTTTTTTTGTTGGTATAAGTTATTTAAGTCGTTTTGCAAATAGTTTATAGGATACCCTTAAACTATTTTAGTACCATGTACTTCTTGGAAGGGGAAAGCGTCAAGTAAAGCTTGAACATTATCTTTCGTTACGCCTCCTCCAGGCATAATTTCAATTTTTCCGCCAGAATTGACGACTAATTTTCCTAAATGATTTAAATTATCGAAAATATTAGTTCCAGCAGGACCGCCATGAGTTAATAAACGTGTGAACCCTAAATCGATTAATTGGTGTAATGCTTTGATTTGACCTCGTTGGTGAATCTCATCGAAGGCCATATGACAAACTGATTGAACCGGTGCGGCAAGTTGCTTTAAAGTCTTCATTTGCCATTCATTAAGTGTGTAATCTTCAGTTAGACATCCAAATACAAAATAATCGACATTGTGTGACTTTAATGCTTTGATATCACGCTGCATAATTTCAATATCATATAGACTATAGACGAAATTACCGCCACGTGGTCTAATCATCACTGCCAGTTCAACATGATTGATATGGCAAATTTCAGCCGCAATTTCTGTCATACCATAGCTTGGAGTTGTACCACCCACTGCTAAATTATCGCATAATTCAATACGGTTAGCGCCATTTGCAATAGCTTCTTCAACTTGTTGAATCGTTTCTACTACAGCTTCTTTAATCATTTTTCATATCCCGTTAAAATTTCATAACCGTCTTCTGTAACTAAGATATCATCTTCAATACGTACACCTGCAATACCAGGTACATATATACCAGGTTCCACAGTGACTACCATACCAGCCTCGAATTGATTATTATTAGAACTAGATACATCTTGATATTCATGCTCCTCTAAGCCTAAACCATGTCCAAGTCTGTGAGGGAAATATTCGCCATAACCCGCTTCGCTGATAATATTTCTAGCAATTGCATCTACATCTTTAATTGTAACACCAGGTTTAATTGCGGCGATTGCTGCTAGTTCAGCCTTTAATACCACATCATAGATAGCTTGCGCTTCTTTACTTGGAGTTCCAAATTGAACTGTTCGTGTCATATCACTGCAATAATTATCATAAATGACACCTAAATCAAATAACACAAATTCATCCTGTTGAAGCTTACGATTTCCAGGTGTACCATGTGGTGACGCTGCATGATCGCCGAATAGGACCATCGTATCGAAACTCATTTCATTTACACCATAGCGTTTAATTTCATTTTCAATATGATTGACAACTTCACGCTCTGTAACACCTTCGGATAAGTATGCTACGCCAATTTCAATACACTTATCTGCAAGTTCACAAGCTTTTTTAATTTTTGTAATTTCACTTTCACTCTTCACGTTGCGTAGTGCTTTGATTGTTTGATCAATATCACCAAATTGATTGACGTTAAATGCATCGATTAATTCACGTTGACGGTGTACTGTTAAGTGATGTGCTTCGATTAGTAATTTATTATACGTTGCTTGATGTTTATCTAAAGCATTTTCAGTATCTAAATAACCAATGATTTCACCTTCGAAAGGAGAGTTCTTTACTTCGTCAACTTCTAGTTGTGGGCAAAATAAAATTTGTTCACCATTATTCTTAATTAATAATGCTAATAAACGCTCATGAGGATCACTTAAATAGCCTGTAAAATAAAAAATATTCAATGGTGTGGTAATCCATGCTGCATCAGCTTGCTGTTGCTGTAATTCGGTTGTAATTTGTTCTAATTTCATAAATTAAATCATCCTCCTGTATTCATGCTCACTACAATTTTATGTTAGTTTCTTGTGGAATTCAAAACTTTAATGTTTTTTCAGGAAAATCTACATTATATAGTGAGCATTTAGGTTAGACTTGTGTTATAAAAATACGTTCACGTGGTATAGTAATTTCAAATAGACAATTGGGAGGATTTAACTATTATGAAATTATCTTTTCATGGACAATCAACAATATATTTTGAAGCTAATGGTAAGAAGGTTATCGTTGACCCATTTATTACAGGAAACGAGCTTTCAGATTTAGATCCTAGTACGTTAGAGGTTGATTATATTATTTTAACGCATGGTCATGGTGATCATTTTGGTGACACTGTTGAACTAGCCAATAGAAATCATGCTACTGTTATTGGATCTGCTGAACTAGCTGATTATATTACTACAAATAAAAATGTGGAAAATGTCAGACCGATGAATATTGGTGGTAAAGCTGAATTTGAATTTGGTAGCGTGAAATTTGTACAAGCATTTCATAGTTCAAGTCTAACTGATGATAATGGAATACCAGTTTATTTAGGTATGCCAATGGGCGTAGTATTAGAAATTGAAGGTAAGACGATTTATCACACAGGTGATACAGGACTATTTAGTGATATGAAATTAATTGCGGATCGTCATCCAGTAGATATTTGCTTCGTACCAATCGGTGATAATTTCACTATGGGTATCGACGATGCAAGTTATGCAATAAATGAATTTATTAAACCGAAATTGACGGTTCCAATTCACTATAATACATTTGATTTAATCAAACAGGATCCAAACGAGTTTCAAGCAGCAGTCTCAGTTGGTGAAGTACAAATATTAGAACCTGGTGAAGCTGTAAAATTTTAATTAATTAATAAGTTATGGAGAAATCGTATATATACGATTTCTCCATAGCTTATTTTTTTGTGTCTACAGAAAATAGAATATTATTCCCAAACGTTACTTAAACAATAATTTATGGTAATTGGATTTTTTGAGTTATGGATATTATGTTTCGTTAAAGGGTTGGTATGTATAGAGTTACCATGTCTGTGCTAATGTTGCAGGGAAGATTATTTATAATATGAGATGCGATAAACAAAAATAAAAAGCCTGAAGAACTTTGTAGAACTTCAGACTTTTTAATATTATTTTACAATGAGTACAGGGATGTTCGCTCGTTTAGCAACTTTATGACTTACGCTACCCAAGACGAATTTTTTCTTATCTTCGGCTTTTCGGTTACTTAAGACGACGATTTCGTATTTACCGCTATTTGCGTGTTTGACTAATTCTTCCTTGGCATTACCACGTACAATAATTTCATCATAGTTTATGCCATAATCATCTAGGGCATTACGTGTACTTTCTAAACCTTCACTACGTTTTTCAACAAGTTTATCTAGATGTACACCAGATTTGATTGAAGTTTGTGCGTCTTGTTCGCTAATTGCATTTAAAATCGTTACAATAGTACCTTCGCCTGATAATTTTGAAACTTGTTCTAAAGCTTTTTCATTTTTAAGTGTTGTATCTACACCGAGTAAAATATTTTTGAACATTCGTTCATCCCTCCTTAAATAGTATTTTAATAAAAGACTAATCATAATTGCAATTAAATTATAATAATTTACATATAAATATGGCAAAATAGAATTTTAATGCCAACTTTACTCCAAAGGAGACTAAAATTTATTATAAATCACTATATTTTGAATTGTTACATCGCATTTTTATATATAAAAAGTTATAATATCAGAGAAACGGTTCAAAAATAAATGAGGTTATTCACATGACAAAACATGAACAAATATTATCTTATATTGAATCACTCGCTATCGGGCAGAAAATTTCTGTTCGTAAAATAGCAAAGGACTTAAATGTTTCGGAGGGGACTGCTTACCGTGCAATCAAAGACGCAGGACAACTAGGGCTGGTTGCAACGATTGATAGAGTAGGTACTGTACGTATTGAAAAGAAATCAAGAGAGCAAATCGAACAATTGACCTTTGGTGAAATAGTAAAGATAATTGATGGACAAGTATTAGGCGGGCGTAATGGATTAATAAAAACATTGTCAAAATTTGCAATCGGCGCGATGGAGATAGAGGATGTAATTAAGTACTTAAGTGCACATACCTTGCTTATTGTAGGTAATAGAAAGGACGTTCAGTTAGCAGCATTGGAAAGAGGAAGTGCCGTGTTGATAACTGGCGGATTTAGCACTTCGAATGAGATTATTAAATATGCTGACGAACATGATTTACCGATTATTTCTTCGAATTATGATACTTACTTAGTAGCAAATATTATCAATAGAGCTATGTATAACCAAATGATTCGTAAGGAAATTTTGGTCGTTGAAGATATTGTAAAGTCCGTACAAGGTGATACAGTTATATTTGATCATATGACTCTGGCTGATTATAAAGATAAAGCTAAGAAAACTGGTCATACTCGCTTTCCAGTGATTGATGAAGATTGGCGTTTAGTTGGTATCGTAACCAGTAAGGAAATTATTAAGATGGATGAACAAGATACGATTGCTAATTATATGACTAAATCACCAATCAATGTTCAATTGTCGACCACAGTTGCTAATTGTGCGCATATGATGATTTGGGAAGGTATCGAATTATTGCCTGTAACAACGGTAAGTAAAAAGTTGATAGGGGTTATTACGAGAAAAGATGTATTAACTGCAATGCAATTATTGAGCAGACAACCTCAAGTAGGGGAAACAATTAACGACCAAATTGCTAAGCACATTACCATTGGTGGAGAAGGCATACAAGTTCAGATAACACCTTTGTTAACGAACCAATTTGGCACATTAAGTAAAGCTGTTTTTGTTGCAATTATTGAAGAAACAATTAGATATGAAATTCGAAAGCTAAAAAAACTAGAAGTGATGATTGAGAGTTTGAATATTATATATATTAAAACAGTACAAATCGAATCAGAATTAACGGTACAATATGACATGTTAGATGTTGGTAGAAACTTCGCGAAGTTAGAGGTTAAAATGTCGAATGAAGGCCAACAAGTTGCTAAAGCGATGATTATTTGCCAAATGATAGATTAATGCAGAAAAAATCCATTTTAGAAAAGGAAGAGAGAGAAATGACAACAGAATTTAATGAAATAATGAATAAAATACAAGAAAGTGATACTGTAATTATTCATAGACACGTTAGACCAGACCCTGATGCATACGGTTCACAATTAGGTTTAAAGTCTTACTTGAAGTTAAAGTTTCCAGAGAAAAATATTTATGCCGTTGGAGAAGCTGAACCATCATTAGACTTTATTGGTACGTTTGATACGTTAACAAATGAAGATTACCAAGGAGCATTGGTCATTGTTTGTGACACAGCAAATGCGCCACGTATTAGTGATACACGATTTGATTTAGGTCAGTACCTTATTAAAATTGATCACCATCCCGCAGTGGATCAATACGGTGACTTAAATTATGTTAATGATCAAGCATCTTCTACAAGTGAAATTATATTTGATTTTATAAATCATTTTAACGATATATCATTGATAGATGCCGCAACAGCTAGATTGCTATATTTAGGAATCGTAGGAGATACAGGTCGTTTCTTATTTAATAATACAACGCCGCATACGCTAGAAGTAGCTAGTCATTTATTACAGTTTCCGTTTAGTCATAATGACGAACTGAATAAATTAGGTGAAAAGGATCCAGCCTTATTGCCATTCCAAGGCTATGTTTTACAAAATTTCGATTTAAATGATAAAGGTTTTTGTAAGGTCATCATTACAAAAGAGGTACTAGAGCAATTTGATATTGCACCAAATGAAGCATCATTATTTGTCAATGCGATTGCTGACATTAAAGGCTTGAAAATTTGGGTGTTTGGTGTGGATGAAGGCTCTGAAATCAGATGTCGCATTCGCTCTAAAGGTATTGTAATCAATGATATTGCTAGCGACTTTGGAGGCGGTGGCCATCCAAATGCTTCTGGTGTATCAGTTGCTGATTGGGATCGATTTAATGAATTAGCCGATGCATTAAATAATAAATTATAACAGTTTAGGAGGTATTTGCTGATGGTTGCCCATTTAAATATTCACACAACTTACGACTTATTAAATTCTAGTTTGAGAATTAATGATGTGGTTACTAAAGCCGTTAAAGAGGGGTATTCTGCTTTAGCGATAACAGATACAAATGTATTATATGGTTTACCACAATTTTATGATGCTTGTATTGCAGCAAATATCAAACCTATTTTTGGTATGACGATATATTTAACTGATGGTTTAACTTCATTAGAAACCGTTGTACTTGCGAAGAATGAACATGGCCTGCAGAACCTTTACATGCTTTCTTCAGCCATTAAAATGAAAGATAAAGAAGAAACGCCGGTTGAATGGTTAAAGAAATATGCAGCGGATTTTATTATTATTTTAAAAAAAGTAGATGAAGCACATCAAAATATTGTAGAAACGCTGGTTGAATTTGAAAATGTTTATGTGAACCAAGAGAGCATAACAACATTTGAATTGCCAATTGTATGGGCGCAATCTTCACGATATTTAAATAGGGAAGACAGTGAAACTATAACTGCATTATCAGCAATCAAAAATAATACTAAAATTGATTTAGTTCATGCTGCGCCAGATTATAATGAACATTTATTCAATAATGAAGAAGTTTCATCATTAGAAATTGATAAGGATGTATGGCATCGAACACAAAAAATTGCAACACTTTGCACTGCAGAATTACAATATCATCAATCACTATTACCAAAATTCGCTACGCCGAATGGACAAAGTTCTAAAGCTTATTTATGGTCTATGCTATCAAGTCAATTAGATAAACTGACACTAAACGATAAGCAATCTATTGAGTATCAACAAAGATTAAAGCATGAATATGATGTTATCACTGGTATGGGATTTGAAGATTATTTCTTAATCGTAAGTGATTTAATACACTTTGCTAAAGCGAATGATATCTTTGTAGGGCCTGGACGTGGTTCTGCAGCAGGGTCATTAGTTAGTTATTTATTAAATATAACAACGATAGATCCAATTCAATATAACTTGCTATTTGAACGTTTTTTAAATCCTGAACGTGTGACAATGCCTGATATCGATATAGACTTTGAAGATACAAAAAGAGATGAAGTGATTCAATATGTACAAGATAAATATGGTCCACACCATGTGGCGGGTATCGTTACGTTTGGACATTTATTAGCAAGAGCTGTGGCAAGAGATGTTGGTAGAATCATGGGCTTTGATGAAATAACATTAAATGAAATTTCTAAACTTATACCTCATAAACTTGGAATTACTTTGGATCAAGCATATGAAATACCAGAATTTAAAGCATTTGTACATAGAAATCATAGACATGAGCGTTGGTTTGACTTAAGTAAAAAGCTAGAAGGGCTTCCTCGACATACATCAACACATGCGGCGGGAATTATAATAAATGATCATCCCTTATATGAGTATGTACCACTTACTAATGGTGATAATGGTTTATTAACACAATGGACGATGACGGAAGCAGAGCGTATAGGCTTATTGAAAATAGATTTCCTCGGTTTGCGTAATTTATCTATCATTCATCAAATTGTGAATCAAGTGAGAAAAGACAAAAATATTACAATCAATATAGAAGATATCCCTTTTGATGATCCAAAGGTCTTTGAATTATTATCGCGAGGAGACACAACAGGTATATTCCAACTTGAGTCAGATGGTATACGTAATGTTTTGAAAAAATTACAACCAGAACATTTTGAAGATATTGTTGCAGTTACTTCACTTTATAGACCAGGCCCTATGGAAGAAATTCCAACTTATATATCTAGAAGACATAACCCAGAAAAGGTTATATATCTGCATAAAGATTTAGCTCCTATCTTACAAAAGACCTTTGGCGTTATTATCTATCAAGAACAAATAATGCAAATCGCTAGTACTTTTGCAAATTTTAATTATGGTGAAGCGGACATTTTAAGGCGTGCGATGAGTAAGAAAAATCGTGCAGTATTAGAAAAAGAACGTAAGCATTTCGTAGATGGTGCGCTGCAAAATGGCTATGATGAAAGTTTAAGTAAACAAATTTTTGATTTAATACTGAAATTTGCTGATTATGGTTTTGCACGTGCGCATGCGGTGAGTTACTCAAAAATTGCTTATATCATGAGTTATTTAAAAGTACATCATCCGAACTATTTCTATGCAAATATCTTAAGTAATACGATTGGGAGTGAAAAGAAAACAGCCCAAATTATCGATGAAGCCAAACAGCAAAATATTAATATACTAAGTCCAAATATCAATTATAGTCATTGGTTCTATAAAGCAACAACAAAAGGTATTTATTTGTCTATTGGTGCGATTAAAGGCGTGGGATATCAAAGTGTGAAATTGATTGTCGATGAACGCCATGCTAATGGACAATTTAAAGATTTTTTTGATTTTGCAAGAAGAATTCCAAAGCGAATCAAGACAAGAAAGTTATTCGAAGCATTAATATTAGTTGGTGCTTTTGATGATTTAGGTAAAAATAGGGCGACGCTACTTCAATCAATTGATCAAGTTTTAGATGATGTATCTAATGTTGAACAAGATGGATTTATATTTGACGTGTTAACACCTAAAGCCTCCTATGCAGAAACAGAGGAACTCGAAGATCAAGTATTAAGTGATTATGAAAAGGAATACTTAGGATTTTACGTTTCCACCCACCCTGTTGAAAAGGCATTTGAACAAAAACAATATTTAGGTATTTTCAAATTAAATAATGCTAGAGATAATCAGCCGATTTTTATACAAATTGATAGTAGTCGTAGAATACGTACTAAAAAGGGTCAAAACATGGCCTTTGTAGTCCTCAATGATGGCATCAATACGCTAGATGGTGTGATGTTTCCAGATACCTTTAAAAGGTTTGAAACCGACTTAGCTGATGGTGCAACCTATGTAGTAAGAGGTAAATTCGAACAACGTAATAATAAACGCCAGTTAATTATTCAACATATTGAAAGTATTGAGCATTTTGAATCAGAGAAATTAAACCATGCACAACAAATAGTCATCAGGAATGTAGATGACCTTACGGATATTCAACAAATATTGTCTCAGACTGAACATAATCAGATACCGGTAAATTATTATGATGAATCGACAAAACAATTAAAAACAATTGGACATATTTCTATTGAAAACAACCAAATTGCACTGTTGTTGAAAAAGCTATCACCATGGGATATAAGAATAATTTAACTTTATTCACCCTTTAAACTATGGTATAGTTGACTGATGGTTGAGTAATATTGACCATCAGTTTTAATTTTTAAAAAATTAAAAAATCAAACGATTAAATAATAAATATCTATATGTTTTTATTACAATCAATAACCCGCCAAATTTTTTACGATTTGGTAACGATATCATTTGTAATTTGCGTTATAGTGTAATAAAAATATATATGACGAATCATTATATTAAATGAATGTAAAGGGGTAGATTCACGTGACATTAAGAGACGAAGCTTTACAAATGCATAGAGAAAATCAAGGTAAATTAGAAGTAGCACCTAAAGTTAAAGTTACAAATAAAGAAGAGTTGAGTTTAGCGTATTCACCAGGTGTAGCTGAACCATGTAAGGAAATACATGAGGACCCTCGTAAAGTATTTGAATATACTATGAAAGCAAATACTGTAGCAGTAGTAACTGACGGTACGGCTGTATTAGGTTTAGGTAACATTGGTGCAGAAGCAAGTATTCCAGTTATGGAAGGTAAAGCTGTACTATTCAAGAGCTTTTCAGGAATTGATGGTGTACCAATTGCTTTAAATACTACGGATACAGACGAAATAGTGAATACAGTGAAACTGTTAGAACCAAACTACGGCGGTATTAACTTAGAAGATATTTCAGCGCCACGTTGCTTTGAGATAGAAGAACGCCTTAAAAAAGAAACCAAAATCCCGGTATTCCACGATGATCAACATGGTACAGCTATCGTTACTGTCGCTGGTATGATTAACGCATTAAGAATAGTTGATAAAGATCTATCTGACATTAAAGTTGTATTAAATGGTGCAGGTGCAGCAGGCATTGCAATCGTTAAACTATTATATTCTTATGGCGTACGAGATATGATTATGTGCGATTCTAAAGGTGCGATCTATGAAGGGCGAGACTATGGTATGAATGATACTAAAGCTTATGTTGCTAAATGGACTAACAGAGATAAAAAAGATGGTAGCTTAAACGACATCATTCAAGATGCAGATGTATTTATTGGCGTTTCTGTGGCCGATTTATTAACAAAAGAAATGGTAGAATCTATGGCAGATGATCCAATTATCTTCGCAATGGCAAATCCTAATCCTGAGATTAAACCGGATATTGCTAAAGCAGCAGGTGCTAAAGTGATTGGAACAGGTCGTTCTGACTATCCAAACCAAATTAACAATGTATTAGCATTCCCAGGTATCTTTAGAGGTGCTTTAGATGTAGAAGCAACACATATTAACGAAGAAATGAAACAAGCAGCCGTAGAAGCGATTGCTAATTTAATTGAGCCTGATGAATTGAATGCAGATTATTGTATTCCAGGACCGTTTGATAAACGCGTTGCACCGTCTGTTGCAAGAGAAGTTGCAAAAGCAGCAATGGAATCAGGTGTCGCAAGAGTTGATGTTGATCCTGAATCAATTTATGATAAGACAATGAAATTAACAGATTTAGATAAATAATAATCATAATTGCTTATTTCAAACGTATTAAATGGTTATGTATGGGAAAGTAGCAATGGTTATGTGGAGGTTTACCAATGTTTAAAGATTTTTTCAATAGAAGTAGTAAAAAGAAAAAGTATGTAACTGTATCTGATTCAAAACAAAGTGACGTACCAGCAGGTATAATGACGAAATGTCCTAAATGTAAGAAAATCATGTATACTAAAGAATTGTCTGAAAATCTTAATGTTTGCTTTAACTGTGATCATCATATTGCATTGACAGCATATGAGCGAATTGAAGCAATTGCGGATGAAGGTACATTTGTAGAGTTTGATAAAGGCATGACCTCTGCAAACCCATTAGACTTTCCAAGCTACGAAGAAAAAATTCAAAAAGACCAACAAAAAACTGAACTCAATGAAGCTGTAGTAACTGGAACAGCTAAACTTGATGGTGTTGCTTATGGCGTTGCTGTTATGGATGCTCGCTTTAGAATGGGTAGCATGGGGTCAGTTGTTGGTGAAAAGATATGTAGAATTATTGAATATTGTACCGATAATCGACTTCCATTTATTTTATTTTCAGCAAGTGGTGGAGCCAGAATGCAGGAAGGTATTATCTCATTAATGCAAATGGGTAAGACTAGTGTGTCATTGAAACGACATGCCGATGCAGGTTTATTATATATTTCATATTTAACAAACCCAACTACTGGTGGTGTTTCTGCGAGCTTTGCATCTGTTGGTGATATTAATATCAGCGAACCTAAAGCATTGATTGGTTTTGCAGGACGCCGTGTAATAGAACAAACAATAAATGAGAAGCTACCTGATGATTTCCAAACTGCTGAGTTCTTATTAGAACATGGACAGTTAGACAAGGTTGTACATAGAAAAGAAATGAGACAAACATTGTCTAATATTTTGAAACTGCATCAAGAGGTGAAAAAGAATGCTTGATTTTGAAAAGCCACTTTTTGAAATAAAAAATAAAATTGAATCATTAAAAGAATCACAAGAAAAAAACGATGTAGATTTGCAAGAGGAAATCGAAATGCTTGAAGCATCACTTGAACGTGAGACAGAGAAGGTCTATACAAATTTAAAACCTTGGGATCGAGTTCAATTAGCACGTCTACAAGAAAGACCGACAACACTGGATTATATTCCTTATATATTTGATTCATTTATAGAATTGCATGGGGATAGAAATTTCCGTGATGATCCAGCGATGATAGGTGGAATCGGTTATATCAACGATCAACCTGTTACTGTTATTGGTCAACAACGAGGTAAAGATACTAAGGATAATATTTATAGAAACTTTGGGATGGCTCATCCAGAAGGTTATCGTAAAGCCTTGAGATTAATGAAACAAGCTGAAAAATTTAATCGCCCAATCTTTACTTTTATTGATACTAAGGGTGCTTATCCAGGAAAAGCTGCAGAAGAACGAGGACAAAGTGAGTCTATTGCTAGAAACTTAGTTGAAATGGCAGCACTTTCTGTACCTGTTATATCAATTGTTATCGGTGAAGGCGGAAGTGGTGGCGCACTCGGTTTAGGAATTTCAAATCGTGTGTTAATGCTTGAAAATAGTACATATTCAGTTATATCACCAGAAGGGGCATCTGCATTATTGTGGAAAGATAGTAATTTAGCAAAAATTGCTGCGGAAACAATGAAAATCACAGCTGATGATTTACATGAATTAAATATTGCAGACGAGGTCGTTAAAGAACCAATCGGTGGAGCGCATCAAGATGTAAAAGCTCAAGCATTGAATATTAAGGCTGCATTTGAAAAGCACCTTACTGAATTGACGGAATTGGATGAACAAGCACTTATAGAAGATCGATATCAGAAGTTTAGAAATATTGGTTCTTTTACTGAGTAAATACTATACAATGAGCTTGATGATTTGTTTAATCACAGATAATTTTGCCGAAAGTAATAAACAGAAGTTTGGGACATAAAATCTAGAAAAATAGCATTCAGGTGATTGGATTCAATTTATCTGAATGCTTCTTTTTATTTCCTATTTCGTATTGTTGGCTCACCAAAATATTACGTATTGCATTATAATGCCATATTAAAAGGATATAAAAATGAGCGTATCAATTAATGGATTACTTATTAATTTTAAATATGCTGAATTATGTTCAAAACTTATTATGATTGGCATTATTAAACTGAGTTGACTGTTTAAAATACAGTGCAAAAAGGTAGATACATATTAGGATTAAAAATTTGATAATAGTGAAAAATGAGCAAACGCTTTCTATAATGATTTCATTCTATACCTCTATTAAAAACGTTTACATTAGTCATAATGCCTTATTTTAATGGCACGTACCACAAATATATGGTATTTTTAGAGTAAGAAATTCAAGTTAGAAAGGTATGTCGTCATGAAAAAAATTGCAGTGTTGACAAGTGGTGGAGATTCACCAGGTATGAATGCAGCGGTTAGAGCTGTCGTTCGTAAAGCGATTTACAATAACATTGAAGTTTATGGTGTTTACCAAGGTTACCAAGGGTTGTTGAACGATGAAATCGAGAAATTGGAACTTGGTTCAGTAGGTGATACAATCCAACGTGGTGGTACATTCTTGTATTCAGCAAGATGTCCTGAATTCAAAGAACCTGAAGTACGTAAAAAAGGTATAGAAAATTTACGTAAACGAGGTATTGAAGGGCTTGTAGTAATCGGCGGTGACGGAAGTTACAGAGGTGCTCAACGTATCAGTGAAGAATGCCAAGAAATTCAAACAATTGGTGTGCCTGGAACAATTGATAATGATATTAATGGTTCAGACTTTACAATTGGTTTTGATACTGCGCTAAACACTATTATCGAATGTGTTGATAAGATTCGTGACACAGCATCAAGTCACGCACGTACTTTCATTATAGAAGTCATGGGGCGTGACTGTGGAGATTTAGCTTTATGGGCTGGTTTATCTGTTGGTGCAGAAACAATTATAGTACCAGAAGTAGAAACTGACATCAAAGATGTTGCAGAAAAAATTGACCACGGTATTAAACGTGGAAAAAAACATTCAATCGTAATGGTAGCAGAAGGCTGTATGTCTGGTGAAGCTTGTGCGAAAGAATTAACGAAATATATTAACGTCGATGCACGTGTATCTGTACTAGGACATATTCAACGTGGTGGAAGCCCAAGTGGTGCTGACAGAGTGTTGGCTTCACGTATGGGAGGGTATGCAGTTGACTTATTATTACAAGGTAAATCTGCAGTCGGTGTAGGTATCCGTAATAATGTATTAGTTGACACACCATTTGATGAAATATTCAAATCGAATGATCATGAATTTGATTATGAAACATTTGAATTAACAAATGAATTATCTATTTAAAAATACTGGGAGGCATTAATAATGAGAAAGACTAAAATTGTTTGTACTATAGGGCCAGCATCTGAATCAGAAGAAATGTTGGAGAAATTAATTAAAGCAGGAATGAACGTTGCACGCTTAAACTTTTCACATGGTGATCATGATGAGCATAAAGCACGTATTGATACAATCCGCAAAGTATCTAAAAAATTAGGTAAAACAGTAGCTATTTTATTAGATACTAAAGGCCCAGAGATTCGTACGCACAACATGAAAGATGGCGTGATTGAACTTGAAAAAGGTTCAGAAGTTATCGTAAGCATGACAGAAGTAGAAGGTACGCCTGAAAAATTCTCAGTAACTTATGACAACCTAATCAATGATGTTGAAGAAGGTTCATATATTTTATTAGATGATGGTTTAATCGAATTACAGGTTAAGAAACTTGACAAAGCGAATGGCGAAGTTCTATGTGACGTATTAAATACTGGGGAACTAAAAAATAAAAAAGGTGTTAACTTACCAGGTGTTAAAGTAAGTTTACCAGGTATCACAGATAAAGATGCAGATGACATTAACTTCGGTATCCGTGTTGGTGTTGACTTCATCGCTGCTAGTTTCGTTCGTCGACCAAGTGATGTGTTAGATATCCGTAAATTATTAGAAGCACAAAATAATACAAATATCAGTATTATTCCTAAAATCGAAAACCAAGAAGGTATTGATAACATTCAAGAAATCTTGGAAGTTGCAGACGGATTAATGGTTGCTCGTGGTGACATGGGTGTTGAAATTCCACCAGAATCAGTACCAATGGTTCAAAAAGATTTAATTAGACAATGTAATAAATTAGGTAAGCCTGTTATTACTGCAACTCAAATGTTAGATTCAATGCAACGTAATCCACGTGCGACACGTGCCGAAGCAAGTGACGTTGCCAATGCTATTTATGACGGTACAGACGCAGTTATGTTATCTGGTGAAACTGCTGCAGGACAATATCCAGAAGAAGCTGTTAAAACAATGAGAAACATTGCGGTTTCAGCTGAAGCAGCTCAAGATTATAAGAAATTATTATCTGACCGTACAAAATTAGTAGAGACTTCACTAGTTAATGCAATTGGTGTATCTGTTGCACATACTGCATTAAACCTAAGCGTTAAAGCAATTGTAGCTGCAACTGAAAGTGGTTCAACTGCACGCACAATTTCTAAATACCGTCCAAAATCAGACATTATTGCAGTTACACCAAATGCAGAAACTGCACGCCAATGTGCTTTAGTATGGGGTATTCACCCAGTTGTTAAAGAAGGTCGTAAGACAACTGATGCACTATTAAACAATGCTGTTGCTACTGCTGTAGAAACAGAACGTGTTAAAAATGGTGATTTAATCATTATCACTGCGGGTGTACCTACAGGTGAACAAGGTACAACAAACATGATGAAATTACATCTAGTTGGTGACGAAATTGCTAAAGGACAAGGTGTTGGTAGAAATTCAGTCGTTGGTCATACATTGGTTGTTAATAATGCAAGTGAATTAGAAGGTAAAGACTTGTCAGATTCAATCATTGTAACTTCTTCTGTAGATGAAACATTGGTTCCTTATATTGAGAAAGCAATTGGTTTAATTACTGAAGAGAATGGTATTACTTCTCCAAGTGCTATCATCGGTTTAGAGAAAGGTATACCAACAGTAGTAGGCGTTGAAAATGCTACATCTGAAATTCAAAATGACGTTTTAGTTACTGTAGATGCAAATCACGGTAAGATTTTTGAAGGATACGCTAACGTACTATAATTACTGATTGAAATAAATTAATAATTAGTGTCTGGGACATAAATACCCAGCATTGAGCCCATCAAAGATTTTTGATTTTTGATGGGCTTGTTATTTATATTAATACTCTGTATTGTAACTGCTCGCTTACCTAGGGGGGCCGTATCTAGATCGAACCATGATCTCGATACGCATC
Source organism: Staphylococcus sp. 231237_7MaSpsaltlick (assembly GCF_043107035.1). Lineage (NCBI taxonomy): Bacteria > Bacillati > Bacillota > Bacilli > Caryophanales > Staphylococcaceae > Staphylococcus > Staphylococcus sp. 231237_7MaSpsaltlick. The sequence goes on along the minus strand of NZ_JBICNX010000021.1, from coordinate 21,206 downwards.
CAACAATCCAGATGTCTTGCAAACCATATGCAGTTCTTATTTGCTATCACTACAAAAAATAAGACACTACCGTATGATTTAATAAACTTCATTAAACAAAATTAGCGAGTTACCCTTATGTATAAAAATTATGATAGGTAGCAATTAACTATACCAATGAAAACTGCAATGCTTATCCCTGAAAATGTATCGCACAAATTGTTTTTGTTTCTAGCGTAGTTATGTTTTGTATATGTGATAAGTATAATAACTCAATACAATTTGAAATTTTTGCAATATAAACATAAAAAATCTTAAATAAAAAGAGAGCCATTCCATAACGGAACAGCTCTCTTTTATTGCGTTTGAGACATAAATCTTCTAACTACTCAGTTAAATAACAATGAAAACCAAGTTGCCCGCTAAATTTTTAAATACTCTAGAATCAATGCTTTAATAGCTTTCTATGTATTTATGCAACTCGTAAATGGTTGTTATTGAGATTTTTCTACTTTTTTATATCTAAGATACATTAAACATAGAATAATGAACCAAATAGGTGTTAAGAACACCGCGATTCTAGTATCAGCATTTACAAATAATAGACAAAATACTAATACAAAGAATACTAATATCGCGTAGCCCATATATTTACCACCAGGTAATTTAAAAGTTGCCTTTTTATGTGCTTCAGGATTACGACGATGATAATTAATATATGCCACAATGATTAATGCCCATACAACGATGAATAATACAGTCGATACCGTAGTGATGTATGTGAACACTAATGTAGCATTTGGAATGATATAATTTAGTAATGCTGCAATTAATAACAGTGCACATGATGCGAAAATCGCAATATGTGGAACACCGTTTTTATTAGTACTACTTAAAATTGGTGGTGCTTGATCTTTCTTTGAAAGTCCGAATAACATACGACTGTTTGAAAAGATACCACTGTTACAAGAAGACGCTGCAGCTGTTAATACTACAAAATTAATAATACCAGCAGCAAATGGAATACCAATTAATGCAAACAATCTCACGAAAGGACTCTCTTCAGGATTAATTTGTGCCCAAGGAATAATAGACATAATTACTGCTAAAGCACCAACGTAGAATACTAATATACGTAAAGGTACACTGTTGATTGCTTTTGGTAAGGTCGTCTTAGGATCCTTTGTTTCCCCAGCGGTAACCCCTATAAGTTCGATTCCGACAAATGAGAAGAGAGCCATTTGGAATGACATAACAAAACCACTCATCCCTTTAGGGAAGATACCATTGTTGTATAGATTTGTTAGAGAAGCATGACCAAATTGTGTCTTATAAGCCATGATTATCATGATAGCACCTACAACAATTAATGCGATAATTGTAATAATTTTTATAATCGCAAACCAAAATTCTAATTCACCGAATAATTTGGCACTTAATAAATTTAAAGACATTAACACTAATACGCAAAATAGAGCGCTTAACCAGTTTGGAACATTTGGGAACCAGAAACTGACGTATTTTGCAACGGCTGTTACCTCGGCCATACCTGTTATAATCCAACAAAGCCAATAAGTCCAGCCTGTGACGAATCCTGCAAATGAACCTATGTATTCGTTAGTAACGTCGGCAAACGATTTAAAATTCGTATTTGCTACTAAAATTTCACCTAAACCTCTCATAAACATAAATAACATAAAACCAATAATGATATATGTTAGTAATATTGAAGGCCCGGTTAATGCAATAGTTTGCCCAGCTCCTAGGAATAGTCCAGTTCCTATTGCTCCCCCAATTGCAATAAGCTGAATGTGACGATTACTTAGTTCTCTTTGTAATTGATTTTTCCCCATAGTAATAACTCCTTTATTTAGCTAATTATTATTATCCTATGCTATTAAAAATAAAACAACTATTTTTATAAACATTAAATGAAGCAGAAGTTTAAAAATACATTAATAATTTGTTATTAACCATGATAACGAATTAAAAAGTTATAAAAATTGATGTGTGTCAACTTACATATTAAAATAGATATATAACCATTTATAGGTTTTAGCAATTATAGGCATATAAATAAATGAATATTTCTTATGTTATGGCGTTGAAGATGTTTTAAATCAATCCCAAGTTGTTCACAAAAGTGACAGGATTGGATATAATGATTTGTGAAAGCCATTTCATAATGAAATAGAAAAGGGGAAATTTATATATGGCAGAGTTACAAAAAGGTTTAGAAGGGGTAATTGCAGCTGAGACTAAAGTGAGTTCGATTATTGATAGCCAACTTACATATGCTGGCTATGATATTGATGACTTAGCTCAAAATGCTGAATTTGAAGAAGTAATTTATTTATTATGGCATTATCGATTACCTAATAAAGAAGAATTACAAGAACTTAAAGATAAACTCTATGAGTATATGACTTTAAATCCGAGAGTTTATAATCATTTTAAAGAATATGCAACTGGCAATGTACACCCAATGACTGCTTTAAGAACTTCAGTATCATATATTGCACACTTCGATTCACATGCTGAAGACGAAGATGAGTCTCAAACAATGGAAAGAGCCGTACGTATACAAGCTAAAATCGCTTCGTTAGTAACAGCTTATGCTCGTGTGAGACAAGATAAAGAAATTGTTAAACCAAATAAAGATTTAAACTATGCTGGAAACTTCCTATATATGTTACGAGGAGAATTGCCAACTGATATTGAAATTGAAGCGTTTAATAAAGCGCTCGTATTACATGCTGACCATGAGTTAAATGCGTCAACATTTACTGCTAGATGTGCAGTATCTTCATTATCAGATATGTATTCAGGTATTGTTGCCGCTGTTGGCTCGTTAAAAGGCCCATTACATGGTGGTGCAAACGAGCGTGTAATGAGCATGTTATCTGAAGTGAAATCAATTGATGAGGTTGATGCGTACATAGATAACAAGATTAAAAATAAAGAAAAGATAATGGGCTTTGGTCACCGTGTTTATAAAGATGGAGATCCTAGAGCGAAATACCTGAAAGAAATGAGTAGAAAAATTACTTCAGAAACAGGACAAAGTCAATTGTTTGATATTTCAGTTAAAATTGCCGACAAAATGAAAAAAGAAAAAGGATTGATCGCTAATGTCGATTTCTTCAGTGCTACTGTTTACCATAGTATGAACATCGAACATGATTTATTCACACCTATTTTTGCGGTAAGTAGAACATCTGGTTGGATTGCTCACATCCTAGAACAGTACAGAGATAATAGAATTATGCGACCTAGAGCATCTTATATTGGTGAAACAAATAGAACTTATGAACCAATTGAAAATAGATAAGTTTATAGTAATTAAGTAATTTGTTTTACTATTTATTTGCAACATTAGTTGTAAATTAGTTAGCATAGGATTCAATCACTAAATAATTAAAATTAACGGAGGTTTTACACATGGCAGGAGAAAAAGTAATTAAAACAAACGAAGGTTTATCAGTACCAAATAATCCAATTATTCCATTCATTATCGGTGACGGTATCGGACCAGATATCTGGAAAGCTGCAAGTCGTGTTATCGACGCTGCTGTTGAAAAGGCTTATAACGGTGAAAAGAAAATTGAATGGAAAGAAGTATTGGCAGGACAAAAGGCATATGATGAAACAGGCGAATGGTTACCTCAAGAAACTTTAGATACAATCAGTGAATATCTAATCGCAATTAAAGGTCCTTTAACTACACCAATTGGTGGAGGTATTCGTTCATTAAATGTTGCTTTAAGACAAGAATTAGACTTGTTTACATGTTTACGTCCGGTACGTTGGTTCCAAGGAGTACCTTCTCCTGTTAAACGTCCTGAAGATACAGATATGGTAATCTTCCGTGAAAATACTGAAGATATTTATGCTGGTATTGAATTTAAAGAAGGTACACCAGAAGCGAAGAAATTAATCGATTTCTTACAAGACGAAATGGGTGCTAAAAATATTAGATTCCCTGAAACATCGGGTATTGGTGTGAAACCAGTTTCTAAAGAAGGTACAGAACGTTTAGTACGTGCTGCGATTCAATATGCATTAGATAATAACCGTAAATCAGTAACATTAGTGCATAAAGGTAATATCATGAAGTTTACTGAAGGTGCATTTAAACAATGGGGTTACGATTTAGCGCAAAATGAATTTGGTGATAAAGTGTTCACTTGGCAACAATATGACAAAATTGTTGAAGAAGAAGGTAAAGATAAAGCGAACGCTGCTCAAGAACAAGCTGAAAAAGATGGCAAAATTATCATCAAAGATTCAATAGCTGATATTTTCTTACAACAAATTCTTACACGTCCAGCAGATCACGACGTAGTAGCTACAATGAACTTGAATGGTGACTATGTATCAGATGCATTAGCAGCACAAGTTGGTGGTATTGGTATTGCACCTGGTGCAAATATTAACTATGAAACTGGACATGCAATCTTTGAAGCTACACATGGTACTGCTCCAAAGTATGCAGATTTAAATAAAGTAAACCCTTCTTCAGAAATCTTAAGTGCTACATTAATGTTAGAACACTTAGGTTGGCAAGAAGCTGCAGATAAGATTACTGCATCAATCGAAAAAACAATCGCTTCTAAAGTAGTTACTTATGACTTTGCTCGTTTAATGGATGGGGCTAAAGAGGTTTCTACTTCAGAATTTGGTGACGAATTAATTAAAAACTTATAATTTAAATAATGAGATTGGAGTATTATTTACTCTGTCTAAATGTAAAACGTCAATTTCTATTGTGAGATAGAAGTTGGCGTTTTTTTTGAAAATGGTTAGTTATTCCGTAGACTACAGCATATTATATTAACCCTTGTCTTGTTGAAGTGTACACTATGCTATTAGTTTGAAGGTAAAGTAACGTACCTATATAAATTTTTTATCTGATATATAATACCTTGAGCATTATAGTAATCTAATTGTAATAACTGTTTGAAACTATACGCTGGATAAGTGGTTATAGATGGTGCTATTTGAAAAGTGGGTACATTTATCTGGAATTAAATAATCAATTTTTAATGTTAAGGTTTTATGAAGATGATTTTAAGGAATAATAAAAGACAATAATCAAAAATAGCATAACAGAGAGTTTATATTATAATTATCTGAACTTTATACTAGCTTAATAATTTGCTAATATTAGCTCAATGTAAAGATTATGTAAATATCGTTAGAACTATGTTATTTTTATTTAAAATTAAGTTATAATCAACTTGTAAACATAAATTTGGAGGTACATTATGTCACAAAAAGTACTTGTAGTAGATGATGAACAATCTATTGTAACCTTGTTAAAATATAATTTAGAACAAGCAGGATACATAGTAGATGTTGCTTATGATGGTGAAGAAGCATTGGAAAAAGTTAACACTACAAACCCAGAGTTAGTCGTATTAGATGTCATGCTTCCAAAAAAAGATGGTATTGAAGTATGTAAAACAATAAGATCAGATAAAAATCTTGTGCCAATACTTATGTTAACGGCGAAAGATGATGAATTTGATAGAGTGTTAGGACTAGAACTTGGTGCAGATGATTATATGACAAAGCCATTCTCACCAAGAGAAGTAGTAGCGCGTGTAAAAGCTATTTTAAGACGCTCTGCAATGATTAACGAAGCGAAGACAGTAGAAAATGATGAATCAGACATTATCATTGGTTCTATTCGAATTAGACCGGAGTACTTTGAAGTATATAGAGATGACGTATTATTAGAATTAACCCCTAAAGAGTTTGAGCTATTATTGTATTTAATCGAAAGACAAGGACGTGTTATCACACGTGAACATATGCTGAACTCAGTTTGGAATTATGAATTTGCGGGTGATTCTCGAATTGTGGACGTACATATTAGTCATTTAAGAGATAAGTTAGAAGAAAATCCAAAGCAGCCTAAACTAATAAAAACAGTTCGTGGTTTAGGTTATAAATTGGAAAGACCTAAGGTATAATGTTGAAATTCCATCAACGACTCTTATTTCTATTGTGTACGATTGTGATTCTAAGCTTTTTAGCTTTGGGTGCAATTATTTCACATGTTGTTTATAATACGGTTTCAAATAGCCAAAATGGAGATTTGGAACATCAAGCTCAACACTTATTAAGTTTGTACAACCAAGAAAAGAAATCTGAGATTGTTAATATTGCGAAAAATGAAAAATTAACTGTCGAAATAAAAGATGAAGATGGTGTACTTTTCACTACACAAAAAGGATTAAAGATTAATAAAGAAATCTTTAATGAAGCGAATCCATCCACTTTGATTTACGATAAAGTGGATAATGATCGTCGATTTACGTTCCATACGGATATTAAAGATAAACAGATTTATATTAGTGGTATTAATAATTATATTTTAGATTTGCAAATTAAGATTTGGAAATACATTGGTTTGATTGGCTTATTCGTATTAGTTATTATGTTTGCTGTTGTAAGAAGTATTAATCGTACATATATTAGGCCGATTAATGAAGTGACTTATGCAACCAATTTATTAGCTGAAGGCTATTATCATGTGCGTGTTCCAGAAAGTAATGTAAAAGAAACACGAGAGTTGTTTGTCACAACGAATGAATTGGCTCGTAAGTTACAATTGTTAAATCATAAGCAAAAATTACAGTCAAACAGATTGAAAACTACAGTGGAAAATATTCCAAGTTCAATTTTGATGATTGATAAATACGGTGAAATTGTCGTAGCTAACCGCGCTTATTATGAGGTGTTCACACCGGATGAAGCAGTAGAACATAAAAGTTATGGCGATTTTATTGATGGTAAAATTCAAAGCTTAATTACTGAGGCGTTTAGAGTTGAAAAGCCAGTATATGATCAAGTAGAACTAACTTTAAATCAAGTACATCAAAAATATTTTGATACTGCTTGTGTGCCGATATTATCGAAATCAAAAAAGCATCTCTATGGTATGGTGCTAGTACTACATGATATTACAAATCTGAAAAAATTAGAAAACTTACGCCGTGAATTTGTCGCAAATGTCTCTCATGAACTAAAGACACCAATTACATCAATTAAAGGATTTGCAGAAACTTTATTAGATGGCGCGATGAATGATAAACAAACCTTAACTGATTTCTTAAATATTATTTCTAAAGAATCAGATCGTATCGAAACTTTAGTGTTTGATTTACTCGAGTTGTCACATGTAGAACAGCAGACAGAAATTGAAACAGAACCAGTTAGTCTTTCTGAAATTGCACAATCAACGATTCAAAATATGCAAACCATAGCAGAAGATAAAAATATATCCATTATTGATGAAATTGAACCAGATATCGTAATAGATGCTAACAAAGACAAGGTTTCTCAAGTGTCTATTAATCTTCTGTCTAATGCAATTAGTTATTCTTTAGATTCAAGTCAAGTCATTGTTAAAGTGTATAAAGACATGAATAAACGCATCTTAGAAGTTCAAGATTTTGGCATGGGAATAAGTGAGGAAGACCAGAAGCATATTTTTGAAAGGTTTTATAGAGTTGATAAAGCGAGAAGTAGAGATTCAGGTGGAACTGGCTTAGGTTTATCTATCACTAAACATATTATGGAAGCACACAATGGTAGAATTAATGTGTTTAGTAAGTTAAACGAAGGCTCTACGTTTAGAGTGACCTTTTTTGAAACAAATCAAGAAGAATGATGAGTGTATAATATCATCATTATTAAATAATTTGATTTTAGCGCAGAAGTGATAACAACCACTGTCGCATGTATTTTAGGACTAATCTCATAAAAGATTAGTCCTTTTTATTATGATAATTAAATGGCGCATTTTGTTATGTTAAATGGCGCATTTTGTTATGTTAAATTGCTGCGAATCAATACGGTTTAAGGCTGTATTTGTGATAAAATAGTAGGTAAATATGTGTTGGAGGTTAATATATTGAATAAACTAGTCTTAATAGATGGTAATAGTCTTAGCTTTAGGGCCTTTTATGCGTTACCACTTTTACAAAATAAGGCAGGTATACACACCAATGCCGTATATGGTTTTGCGATGTTACTTGAGAAAATAATTAAAGAAGAACAACCTACACATTTCTTAGTGGCATTTGATGCTGGCAAGACGACATTTAGACATGAAACTTATGGAGAATACAAAGGCGGTCGTCAAAAGACCCCACCAGAATTAAGTGAGCAGTTTCCATATGTTCGACAGCTATTAGATGCTTATCAAATTAAGCGTTATGAGCTTGATAATTACGAAGCTGACGACATTATAGGAACTTTGAGTAAAGAGGCTGACCAATCAGGTTTTCAAACAATCATTGTTACTGGTGACCGAGATTTAACACAACTGGCAACGGATAATGTTACAATTTATTATACGAAAAAAGGCGTGACAGATGTAGATCACTATACACCAGACTTTATTGCCGAAAAATATGACGGTTTAGTTCCAAACCAAATCATAGACATGAAAGGTTTAATGGGAGATACATCAGATAATATTCCTGGCGTTGCTGGCGTAGGTGAAAAAACAGCAATCAAGTTACTTAAGCAATTCTCTACTGTTGAGAATGTTTATGAACATATTGATAAAGTATCAGGTAAGAAATTAAAAGAAAAGCTAGAGAATAGTAAAGATGATGCAATTATGAGTAAGGCATTGGCTACGATTAATTGTGAGAGTCCTATAGAAGTGAAGGTTAGCGATACAAAGCTACCTGATGAATTAGACGAAACAGCCAAAGTAGAATTGTTCAAGAAATTAGAGTTTAAACAATTACTAGAACAAATTGATGTGGATAGCGATAATAGTAATGTCGAAGAAAAGGAAATTTCAGTAGTAGATCATTTTGATCAAATAGATTTTGCTACATTAGAGGAAGCGAATATTCATTTTGAACTTGATGGTACAAACTATTTGAAAGATGATATTTTGAAATTTGGATTTTATGATGGGTCACATCATGTAGTAATTGATGCAAATGACATAGATAAACATAAAGATCTCGTTCAATGGTTAGAAAATGGTCAAACTGCAAAAGTGGTTTATGATGCTAAAAAATCGTATATCACAGCGCATCGTTTAAATATCGATTTGAAAAATATTACATTTGACACAATGTTGGCAAGTTACATCATTGATCCATCGAGAACGATAGACGATGTGAATTCTGTCGTAACTCATTATGGTCAACACTATGTAAAAGAGAGTGTTGCTATTTATGGTAAAGGTAAGAAACGTTCGATACCAGAAGATGATGTGCTTAATCATTACATCGCTACCATTACTGAAGCAATTAACCAATCATATCCATTAATGCTTGAACAACTGACTGAGTATAATCAAGCAGAATTACTATTTGATTTAGAGTTACCATTGGCAGAAATTTTAAGTCAAATGGAAGAAATTGGTATTTATACCGATGTAAATGATTTACAAACGATGGAAAGCGAAATTCAAAGTAAATTAGATGAATTAATTCAAAATATTTATGATGCGGCAGGAGAATCATTTAATATCAATTCACCTAAGCAGTTAGGCGTAGTATTATTTGAAAATCTACATTTACCAGTTATTAAAAAAACAAAAACGGGTTATTCTACTGCTGTTGATGTATTGGAACAATTGAAGGGCGAACATCCTATCATCGAGTATATTTTAGAATATAGACAATTGGCTAAATTACAATCAACTTATGTTGAAGGATTACAGAAAGTAATTAGTAAAGACCAGCGCATTCATACAAGATTTAATCAAACCCTAGCTCAAACAGGTAGATTATCTTCAATTGATCCGAATTTACAAAATATTCCTGTACGCCTAGATGAAGGTAGGAAAATTAGAAAAGCATTTAAATCTACAGATGAAAATAACGTTATATTTTCTGCGGATTATTCGCAAATTGAATTGCGTGTTTTAGCACATATCACACAAGATGAAAGTATGATGCAAGCATTCATCAATGATGAAGATATTCATACTGCAACAGCAATGAAAGTATTTAATGTGGAACCTAATGAGGTTGATGCTATGATGCGTCGACAGGCGAAAGCTGTAAACTTTGGTATAGTATATGGCATTAGTGATTATGGCTTAAGTCAAAGTTTAGGAATTACTAGAAAGCAAGCAAAGCAATTTATTGATGATTATTTAGATAGCTTTCCAGGCGTGAAACAATATATGGAAGATATTGTTAAAGATTGTAAAGCGAATGGTTATGTGGAAACACTATTGCATAGACGTCGTTATATTCCAGATATTACGAGCCGTAACTTTAATTTAAGAAGTTTCGCTGAACGTACAGCAATGAATACACCAATTCAAGGTAGTGCTGCTGATATTATTAAATTAGCGATGGTGAATTTTGCTAAAGCAATTGATGATACAGATTTTCATGCGAAGTTATTATTGCAAGTACACGATGAATTAATCTTCGAAATTCCTGAAAATGAAGTATCAGAATTTGAGAAATTTATAGAAGATATTATGGATAATGCATTAGATTTAGATGTGCCATTGAAAGTAGAATCTAGTTATGGCAAGACATGGTATGATGCAAAATAGAAAGTTGGTACAATAATGCCGGAATTACCAGAAGTTGAACACGTAAAAAGAGGAATTGAACCATTTGTTGTCGATCAGAAAATTGTAGGTGTACACTTTTCAAATAAAGTAAAAGAAGGTAAGGCAGCAAATAAAGAAACGATTATCAAAGGAATGGAATTAGATACGTTCCAAATGTTCACGCAACAATTTATAATTGAGAAGGTAGAACGCAGAAGTAAATATATTGTTTTCTATCTTAAAAAACAGCATGAGCATCGTATTTTAATCAGTCATTTAGGTATGGCTGGTGGATTCTTTGTTGTAGACAAAATAGAAGATATTACAAACACGAATTATAGAAAGCATTGGCATGTTGTGTTTAAACTAGCAAATGGCAAGTTGCTTGTGTATTCAGATATACGACGATTTGGAGAAATTAGAAATGTGGCCTCATTTGATGCCTATCCTTCATTTTTAGAAATAGCGCCTGAACCATTTGAAGATGGTGCGTTAAGTCATTATTTGTCATGGTTTGATAAGAAACTGTATCAAAATAAACCAATTAAACAGATGATACTAGACCATAGAGTCATTTCAGGTTGTGGAAATATTTATGCTTGTGAAGCGTTATTTAGGGCTGGTATACATCCTGCTAGGTTATCAAAAGATTTAAAACATCAAGAGCGAGAAATGGTGTTTTATTATGTTCGAGAAGTCCTAGAAGTGGGTATAAAAAATGGAGGCACAAGCATATCAGATTACCTACATGCAGATGGTAGTAAAGGTACGATGCAACTACATTTAAATGTATATAAACAAAAGCAATGTAAAGTATGTGGTACTGATATAGAAACACAAGTTATCGCAACGAGAAACAGCCATTTTTGTCCGACATGCCAAAAGTAAAGGAAGAGTGAGTATTATGCCAAAAATCATAGGATTAACTGGTGGTATTGCTACAGGTAAATCAACTGTATCTGAATTATTAACTATACATGGTTTTAAAATTGTCGACGCTGACGTTGCATCACGAAAGGCAGTAGAAAAAGGAACGACAGGTCTCGCTCAAATTCGTGAGCATTTTGGTGAGGAAGCGATTTTAGAGAATGGTGAGATGGATAGACAATATGTTGGAGAACTTATTTTTAATTATCCTGAAAAGAGATTAGAACTCAATGAAATCGTCCATCCAATCGTCCATGAAATTATGGAACAAGAAAAAGAGGCCTATTTAGAACAAGGTTATAATGTAATTATGGATATTCCATTACTTTATGAAAATGAATTGCAGGATACTGTCGATGAAGTTTGGTTGGTATATACATCTGAAAGTATACAAATCGAGCGTTTAATGGAACGTAATGATTTAAGTTTAGAGGATGCTAAAGCGCGTGTCTTAAGTCAAATTTCAATAGATAAAAAGCGTCGAATGGCAGATCATGTAATTGATAATAGAGATACCAAACTTGAATTAAAGCAAAATGTCGAAACATTATTGATTGAAGAGGGTTATATTGATAATGAAATAGAAGATGGACAGTAATTACTTTAGTCATATTAAATAGCATGTATGTAATTGTTATTAACTATAGGTGCTTAAGTTAATCTCTTTAGCAAGTTTAACGAAGATAAAAACACTGATTTATTAAGGTATTAGCTTCGAATTTTAACGTTTTGAAACGTAGCTAAGTTGTAACGCTTTTAACAATAAATGCTAAATAATGAGAGTAACACACTGATACAAAAAAATAACGTCAATTCCTATGGCATAAGTTCATTAAATAGGAATTGACGTTTTTTTATCATTTAGTCTTATAAATCAAGATATATTTTGTATTAATAGCCTAATTATTACAGCATTTCGGGATAATAAAAGCTTCATATTACAGCATAAATAAAAAATTGAAATTTCTAAAAGAAAACGCTTTCTTATTCAAAGTTTTATGTTATACTATTTCCATAAAGTATAACACAAAGATGAGGGGTGCTTTTTAATGGCTACAAATATTGCAATTAACGGTATGGGCAGAATCGGAAGAATGGTATTAAGAATCGCATTAAAAAATAAGGACTTAAATGTGGTTGCAATTAATGCAAGTTACCCTCCGGAAACAATTGCTCACTTGATTAATTACGATACTACACATGGTGCATATGATTTAACTGTGGAACCAGTTGAAAATGGTATCAAAGTTGGTGATCATGAAATAACATTAGTTTCAGATAGAAATCCAGAAAATTTACCTTGGAATTCAATGAATATAGATATCGTAATAGAGGCTACTGGTAAATTTAATCATGGCGACAAAGCAGATGCACATATTAAAGCTGGGGCTAAAAAGGTATTATTAACAGGACCATCTAAAGGTGGAGACGTACAAATGATAGTTAAAGGCGTTAACGATGATCAATTGGATATCGATGCATATGATATCTTTAGTAATGCTTCATGTACTACAAATTGTATTGGTCCAGTTGCAAAGGTATTAAATGATCAGTTTGGTATCGAAAATGGCTTGATGACAACAATACATGCGATTACAAACGATCAGAACAATATTGATAACCCTCATAAAGATTTGAGACGTGCAAGATCTTGCAATGAGAGTATCATACCAACTTCTACAGGTGCTGCGAAAGCATTAAAAGAAGTGTTGCCAGAATTAGAAGGTAAATTACATGGTATGGCCTTAAGAGTACCTACAAAAAATGTATCTTTAGTAGATTTAGTTGTAGATTTAGAGAAATCTGTTACAGTTGAAGAAGTTAACGAAGCATTCAAAGCACATACATTAGGTGGTGTGATCGATACAGAAGATGCACCATTAGTATCTATGGATTATAATACAAATCCACATTCTGCTATCATTGATACACAAAGTACGATGGTAATGGGTGATAAAAAGGTTAAAGTAATCGCTTGGTATGATAATGAATGGGGTTATTCAAATAGAGTTGTAGAAGTAGCGGCACAAATTGGTTCGTTAATTGCTAATCAGACATCTGCCGTGGTTAATTCTTAATATAAAATATAATAATCAATGTAGAGTAAACGATCTCTAATGAGTTAAAACGTCGATTTCTATTGTTAAAAATAGAGATTGGCGTTTTCTTAATTATGTGGAGTTGTTACTATTTATGAGTATTTAGTATACCTCAGTCAGAAAAAGATAACACCATGTTGAATTGCAACAATAATATATTAACGTTTGAATCGTATTGTGATAAAATGACTTGCCAAATGAGATGGTCGAAATCGTTACGCTTTTTTAATATTATATGGCGCATTTTTAATAGAAATCAAGAAAATGGGTGTAAATTATAAATTTTAATATAATAAAACAACTAAAAGTAAAGTGATTTCAGTTGAAGTGTTGCCATTCTTTTGTGGGACTCATATTTATAGTATAATGAAAATTAATCAAATTGAGAGGGTGATAAGACGATGAAATGCCCGAAATGTAATTCGACGCAATCACGTGTCGTCGACTCTAGACATGCTGATGAAGTTAATGCGATTCGTAGAAGAAGAGAATGTGAAAAGTGTGGGACACGTTTTACAACTTTTGAACATATAGAGAAGAGACCATTAATCGTCGTGAAAAAAGACGGAACAAGGGAACAATTTTTACGTGAGAAAATCTTAAACGGACTTGTGCGATCATGTGAGAAAAGACCTGTACGATACGAACAGTTAGAGGAAATTACAAATAATGTTGAATGGCAATTGCGTGATGCAGGTCAAGCTGAAATTTCTTCGCGAGAAATTGGGGAGTATGTAATGAACTTATTGATGCACGTGGATCAAGTATCTTATGTGAGATTTGCGTCTGTCTATAAAGAGTTTAAAGATGTCGATCAATTATTAGAATCGATGCAAGGTATTTTAGCAGAGAATAAACGGAGTGATTCTTAGATGGGATTACAGGCAAATGATTATGGATTGCGACCGCATGATAACTTTAATGTCATTCGTAATTTTGAAATCAATCACAGACATTTGCAAATACTAAATAGATTATTCACACCACTTATAGGTCCTGAGGCAATTGGTTTGTACCATTATTTAAACCAATTTGTTGAGCAGTCAGCCGACACAATTGCTACACATTATATTATTATGAGTGAATTAAAGATTAATTTGCTAGAATTTCGAAAGCAAATGGATTTGCTAGAAGGTATTGGGCTAATGAAATCCTTTGTAAAGCATGATGAACAACTTTCCTCATTTGTCTATCAATTGGTGCAACCACCTTCTGCTAAACAATTTTTTAATGATCCAATGTTGTCAGTCTATCTTTACAGTGAAGTCAGTAAGCAGCGTTACCATCAATTAAAGCAGTATTTCGAAGCAGAACATACTGTAGCAATGCAACACTATCAAGAGGTCACGCGAACATTTACAGATGTATTTAAAGTACCTAATCATCAAGTTAAAGTGGATACGAGTAAAATTCTGAACGACCAACATTATAATGGCATCGAGCTTTCAGATGTAAAGTTTGATTTTGAGACATTATATGACCTATTGCAGACACATTTTATTAGTAAAAAGATTATCAATAAAGATGCAAAACAGTTAATCACACAGTTAGCTACTTTATATGGTTTGACACCAGAATCGATGAAACGCATTATCTTGAAATCGATTACTAGTGCCCAAGAACTTTCTTTTGAAGAGTTAAGAAAGCATGCTCGAACTTATTATTTAATTGAACATGAACAACAGTTACCTAAATTAAATAAAAAGGGTGACGCAGTTTCAAAATCTGCACCAACTCAACAAAGTGAACCAACTCAACAAAGTACATCAACGGAAAGTAAACAACAACAATGGTTACAGCAACTAGAAGAAACTAGTCCGATTGACATGTTAGCTTCTTGGTCAGAATCTGAACCAACTGCACAACAAAAGTTTATGATTGAAGATTTAATTGAACGAGAAAAACTATCTTTCGGTGTCATTAATGTATTACTTCAATATGTTATGTTAAAAGAAGATATGAAGTTGCCAAAGACTTACATTTTAGAAATAGCGTCCAATTGGAAGAAAAAAGGAATTAAGACTGCAGAGCAAGCATATCAACAAGCGATGAAAGTGAATAAGGCACAATCTGAACCACGTAATCATGCTCCGAAGTATAAACAACGTCAATTAGCGTCAAGAGAAATGACGCCAAAATGGTTATTAGAAGCTAAGGATCAGGATGATCATCCTGCAACTGCAAACAATGAACCAGAAGAAGATGAAAAATTAAAGGCTGATAGAGAAGCCTTTCTTAAACATTTGAAACAACAATGGAAGGAGGAATAAGTTATGAAGTCTTTTAGTAATATAATGGGGGATTCTAATGATTTATCAAAGCGCATTGCTAAAATTAAAAAAGATGTAATAAATGATCCTGATGTAAAAGCTTTTTTAGAGTCAAATCAGAAGAATCTAACTAATGCTATGATTGATGAAGATTTAAATATTTTGCAAGAATATAAAGATCAACAAAAACATTATGATGGCCATGCATTTGAACAATGTCCGAACTTTGTAAAGGGGCATGTACCAGAGTTATATATTGAACATGGACATATAAAAATTAAATATTTGCCATGTCCATGTAAAATAAAGCATGATGAAGAACGATTCAACTCCCATCTAATTACTTCGCACCATATGCAACGAGATACTTTAAATGCTAAATTAGAAGATATTTATATGGATAAACGTGATAGATTGGACGTAGCTATGGCAGTAAATAAAGTGTGTGAACAAATCACCAATAAAGAGACGGGTGTTAAAGGACTTTATTTATATGGGCCATTTGGTACAGGCAAGTCATTTATAATGGGAGCAATCGCCAATCAGTTAAAGACTAAAAAAATTCCTTCAACTATCGTATACTTACCAGAATTCATTCGAACATTAAAGGGTGGATTTAAAGATGGTTCATTTGAAACTAAGTTATCACGTGTAAGAGAAGCGAATATCTTAATATTAGATGATATCGGTGCAGAGGAAATTACGCCGTGGGCACGTGATGAAGTGATTGGCCCATTGTTACATTATCGTATGGTACAAGAACTACCTACATTCTTCACATCTAACCTGAGCTTCAAAGAATTGGAACATCATCTTTCTGTGACCCGTGATGGTACAGAGCAAACTAAGGCGGCTAGAATATTAGAGCGTATTAAAGCATTGGCTACACCATACTATCTTGAAGGAAAAAATTATAGGAACGATTGAAATATTGAATAATTGTTGTATAATATAGATAAATCTAAATCAATATGAAATTGTCAAAGACATGATGGATCAGTGAATACTTTACAGAGAGCCAAGTGAGATGAGATTTTGGTAAGTATACTTGTTCATTACTACTTTGTAAATGGTGTGCTAAATCACATCCGGCTCAAGACCGTTATCTTAAGTAGAGTAGGCAAAGTTAACTTTAAGTTAGACGATGTCTTATTTTAGGGTGGTACCACGATGACCTCGTCCCTTTTGGGATGGGGTCTTTTTGTTTTTTAGTAGTGTGTTTGACAGTTCATTATTGATGATAGTACATATGAAAAATAGGAGGGTAATTATGGAGCAAATTAATATAACATTTCCAGATGGCAATTCGAAGGTGTTTGATAAAGGCACAACAACTGAAGATATAGCACAATCTATTAGCCCTGGTTTACGTAAAAAAGCTGTTGCAGGTAAATTAAATGGACAATTGATTGATTTAACACGTCCAATTGAAACAGATGGGGAAATTGAAATCGTAACACCAGGTAGTGAAGAAGCATTAGAAGTGTTACGTCATTCGACAGCACATTTAATGGCACAAGCTTTAAAACGTCTGTATGGAGATGTTTGCTTTGGTGTAGGTCCAGTGATTGAGGGTGGATTCTACTATGACTTCGATATGGAAGAAAGTATATCATCTGATGACTTTGAAAAAATTGAAAAGACAATGAAACAAATAGTCAATGAAAATTATCCAATAGAACGTAAAGTGGTAACTAGAAATGAAGCAAAAGCATTCTTTAGTGATGACCCTTATAAACAAGAATTGATTGATGCAATACCTGAAGATGAAAATGTAACATTATACTCTCAAGGTGAATTTACAGATCTTTGTCGAGGTGTACATGTTCCAACTACTGCGAAAATAAAAGAGTTTAAACTATTATCTACAGCTGGTGCATATTGGCGTGGTGATAGCAATAATAAAATGTTACAACGTATTTATGGTACTGCGTTCTTTGACAAAAAGGATTTAAAAGCACATTTACAAATGCTTGAAGAAAGAAAAGAACGTGATCACCGTAAAATTGGTAAGGAGTTAGAATTATTCTCTAATAACCAACTTGTTGGTGCGGGTCTACCTTTATGGTTACCTAACGGTGCTACAATTCGCCGTGAAATCGAACGTTATATTGTCGATAAAGAGGTGAGCATGGGATATGGTCACGTGTATACACCAGTTATGGCAAATGTTGATTTATATAAAACATCTGGTCACTGGGATCATTATCAAGATGATATGTTCCCAACAATGAAATTAGACGAAAATGAAGAAATGGTACTACGCCCTATGAACTGCCCGCATCATATGATGATCTATGCGAATAAACCACATTCATACCGTGAGTTACCAATTCGTATTGCAGAGTTAGGTACAATGCATCGTTATGAAGCAAGTGGGGCAGTATCAGGATTGCAACGTGTTCGTGGTATGACTTTAAATGATGCGCATATTTTCGTACGTCCAGATCAAATTAAAGAAGAATTCAAACGCGTTGTTAATCTTATAATTGATGTTTATAATGATTTTGGTTTTGAAAATTATTCATTCCGATTAAGTTACCGCGATCCTGAAGATAAAGAAAAATACTTCGATGATGATGATATGTGGAACAAAGCTGAAAGCATGTTAAAAGAAGCGGCTGATGAATTAGAATTGGATTATGAAGAAGCAATCGGTGAAGCCGCGTTCTATGGTCCGAAATTAGACGTTCAAGTTCAAACTGCAATGGGTAAAGAAGAAACATTATCTACTGCACAACTCGATTTCTTATTACCTCAAAAATTCGATTTAACATATATCGGAAATGATGGTGAACAACATCGCCCAGTAGTTATACACCGAGGCGTAGTGTCAACAATGGAACGATTTGTTGCATTCTTGACTGAGGAAACTAAGGGTGCATATCCTACTTGGTTAGCACCTAAACAAGTAGCTATTATTCCAGTTAATGTTGATTTACATTATGATTATGCACGTCATATTCAAGATGAGTTGAAATCACAAGGCGTACGTGTAGACATTGATGATCGTAATGAAAAAATGGGCTATAAAATAAGAGAAGCTCAAATGCAAAAAATTCCTTATCAACTTGTTGTTGGTGATAAAGAAGTTGAAAACAATGAAGTAAATGTAAGGAAATATGGTTCGCAAGATCAAGAAACACTTGAAAAAGATGAATTCATTTGGAATCTTGTAGATGAGATTCGTTTGAAAAAACAAAGATAGTCTTGAAAGTCTTTACAAAATAATGTATATTACAAGTTAGTGAAATAAATAAAATTCATAAAATTTGAGTTAGAGGTTGCGTTTTTAATAAGTAAGCATTTTGATGTCGAATGGGGCATATGACGAATGTTAAAAGGTAAAATCGCCGAAACAGACATTATCCATTTATACTGTTTGTTGGGTCAGTTATCGAAAGAGACTGAACTGTCACATATGTGATGTGCTACCTATATACATGCTATTATTAAATTGGTTGCATATCTATTAGGTATGCAACCTTTTTTTAGGCGTAAAACTATAAAGCATATGCTTCGGGAAAGAGCAAAATTATAGTGACTACTGATGTGGATAATCATAAGCTGTCAGTATGAAACAAACTATAAAAACACTGGCTAAAACATATAGAAAGTTAACCTCTAAGTTTACAAAGAAAGGAAGCTTCTATGGCAAAACAAAATAATCAGAATGATGGTATACAAAGGGGACTTAAAGACCGTCATATTTCAATGATCGCAATTGGAGGTTGTATCGGAACTGGGTTATTTATGACTTCAGGTGGTGCAATCCATGACGCTGGAGCTCTAGGTGCATTGCTCGCCTACGCTATAATCGGTGCTATGGTATTCTTCTTAATGACATCACTAGGTGAAATGGCTACTTATTTACCGGTATCTGGTTCATTTAGTACATATGCAACAAGATTTGTAGATCCTTCATTAGGATTTGCATTAGGATGGAACTATTGGTTTAACTGGGTAATAACAGTAGCGGCAGATGTTACAATAGCTGCACAAGTTATACAATATTGGAGTCCTTTAGCAGGCATTCCAGCGTGGTTGTGGAGTTGTTTATTCTTAATAATTATCTTTGGTCTAAATGCTTTATCAGTTCGAGTTTATGGAGAAAGTGAATATTGGTTTGCTTTGATTAAAGTCGTAACAGTTATTATCTTTATTGCGATTGGATTGTTAACGATTGTAGGTATCATGGGTGGCGAATTTGTTGGTTTTGATACATTTACAAAAGGAAATGGACCAATCTTAGGTGATGGTATTGGTGGAAGCTTATTATCTATATTAGGTGTATTCTTAGTTGCCGGATTCTCATTCCAAGGAACAGAATTGATTGGTATTACTGCAGGTGAATCTGAAAATCCAGAGCGTGCAGTACCTAAAGCGATAAAACAAGTATTCTGGAGAATATTATTATTTTATATCTTAGCGATATTTGTTATCGGTATGTTAATTCCATATGATAGCTCTGCGTTAATGGGTGGAGATGATAGTGTAGCTACATCACCATTTACATTAGTCTTTAAAAATGCTGGTTTAGCATTTGCAGCGTCATTTATGAATGCTGTCATACTTACCTCAGTATTATCTGCAGGTAATTCTGGAATGTATGCATCAACACGTATGTTATATTCAATGAGTAAAGATAAACTAGCCTTTCCAATTTTTGGTAAAACTAACAAATACGGTGTGCCGTATATTTCATTATTCGTAACTGCATTAATTGTAATCGGTATTTTCTTATTACAACATGTAAGTGGAGATGCTTATCAATATATCGTTGCAGCGAGTGGTATGACCGGTTTTATTGCATGGGTAGGTATTGCGATAAGCCACTATAGATTTAGAAAGGCATTTAACAAGCAAAATTATGATAAATCTAAGCTTAAATATACTGCTAAACTATTCCCATTTGGACCTATTTTTGCCGGTATATTATGTGTGATTGTTATCATTGGTCAAGACGTTGATTTCATCAAAACAGGTGACTTTGATTTAAATCGCTTTGTCATTACTTATATGGGAATACCAGTATTCTTAGTGTTCTTTATCTATCATAAATTACGCTATAAAACGAAGAAGATTCCTTTAGAACAAGTTGACTTACGTCAAGATGTAAAAATGGATGAAATAAAATAATTTAACAAAACTATTGACTTAGCCAATTAATGTTGATATGATAGGTAACGTTGAATACGAAACGAACCAAGAAGAAGCTCCCGCTTCTCACCTGTAGCGACGCTAATTGCAGTTGGCAGGTCTATATATACATGGATTGTCATGTGTAGAGAAGAGCGGGTATATTATGTACTCGCTCTTTTTGCTTGGGATAATTTCGTAAAAATCTTGGAGGTGTCAACCATAGCAAAAGATCAG
>NZ_JBICNX010000219.1:0-765 GCF_043107035.1 Staphylococcus sp. 231237_7MaSpsaltlick | reverse complement strand
GTAACTGGGCAGGTATTAACTTTACTCGTGCAACTGATTTAGGTGATGACATTTTAGTTAAAGGTGCATTTGGCGAAGTGTTAGGCGCTACTATTGTACGTTCTAACAAATTAAAAGAAGGCGAAGCATACATTGCTAAACGTGGTGCAGTTAAATTAATTACTAAACGTGATTTCTTCTTAGAAACTGAACGTGATGCATCTCGTAAAGCGACTGCATTATTCTCTGATAAGCATTATGTAGCTTACTTATATGATGAATCTAAAGTAGTTAAAATTAGTGGAGCAACTGCCCCGACAGAAGAAGGAACAGGAGCATAAAGGAGTGATTCGTAGTGACGTATAAAGTAATCGAGTATTTTACAGACTTACAAGACAATGACTATGAATACAATGTTGGTGACATTTTCCCACGTGATGGATTGCGAGTGACTGATGAGCGATTAAAAGAGTTGTCAACTGATGAAAATAGGCAACGAGTACCTTTAATTAAGCCTATTTTAGAAGCGAAAGACTATTCTAGAATGAAAGTATCAGAACTGAAAGAAGCCGCCAAAAAACAGGGTATTGAAGGGTATTCTGATATGAAAAAAGCAGAACTTATTGATGCATTAAAAGGTGATGCTTAATGGACGCTAATGAAGTTAAATTATTAAATGCAAAGCCTTTAGATGACCATTCTCACGATGAAGAAATAGAAGCATTAATAAAAATATATAAAGGTATTGCAGAAGAATATTGTAATAATAAATTTAAAGTACCATAT
>NZ_JBICNX010000218.1:0-775 GCF_043107035.1 Staphylococcus sp. 231237_7MaSpsaltlick | reverse complement strand
CATTTAAATATTTTAGATAAGATAACAAAAAATTAATATACTAAAGAAATGGAGAAAAAGATGAATAATAATTTAGTTGTTGCTGTTATAGGAATGGGATACGTAGGAATGCCAATAGCGATTGAATTTGCCGAAAAAGTAGAAGTAATAGGGTTTGATATAAATAAAGACAAAATTGAAAATTATAAAAAAGGCATTGATGTTACAAATGAAGTTGGAAATGAAATAATCAGCAAATCAACAGTTAATTTTACAGCCGATAAAAATGATATAAAAAAGGGGGATTTTATAATTGTAGCTGTGCCCACACCTATTAATCAAGATAAAACTCCAGATTTAGAACCTCTTAAAAATGTTTCCAAAATGGTTGGGGAAAATATAAAAAAAGGATCTACAATTATATTTGAATCAACTGTATATCCTGGGGTAACAGAAGATGTGTGCATACCTATTCTCGAAAAAAATTCTAATATGGTGTGTGGAAAAGACTTTTATGTAGGTTATTCTCCAGAAAGAATTAATCCAGGTGATAAAGTCCACAAATTATCTAACATTATAAAAGTTGTTTCAGGTATTAATGAAGAAGTAACTAATAATATCGCAGCTTTATATGAATTAATAATAGATGCTGGAGTTCACAAAGTATCTAATATTAAAACTGCAGAAGCTACAAAGGTGATAGAAAACAGCCAGAGAGATATAAATATTGCCTTTATGAATGAAGTATCGAAAGTTTTTAATAGAATGAATATAAACACTTTTGAAGTAGTTGAAG
>NZ_JBICNX010000217.1:0-776 GCF_043107035.1 Staphylococcus sp. 231237_7MaSpsaltlick | reverse complement strand
GGATACACTGCAAGTATATCTTGGAGGTATTTATAATGTTGCAATTAGCTTAGAAATAGAAACTCAAAATAAAGGTGTATTTTACTTATTGGGAGACATATTTCGTTCGGCAATAGGTCCTAATATTATATTGAAAAATATAAATATTATACCAAGTTCAAGAATATTTAATGAAAGAATATTTTTTAATGACAAAGTATCTCAAATAATCCCCATGATTGGTCAAAGTAATTTATATCTTGGTTTTATATTATCTCCACTTTTAGGTATTTGTTTTATTTACTTTGCTATATATTTAACTAAAAAATTAATTCAAGTAAAAAGGATTGAATTGATATATGTACTATCTTTGTTTAGCGGAAGGATTGGGTTTGTTATGGCACAGAACGGTAATATCTTATTAAATGACTTAACATTTTATTTTCCGTTATTTCTTTTAATTTATTATATAAATAACAAAGTAGTGATTAAAAATGAAAAATCGTAGTAATATCATATATACATTTAGTGGTAATTTAGTAGTGGCATTTGTAAAATGGTTAATTTTAATAATAATAGTTAGAAGTAGTAATCCGCAAGATGTAGGATATTATACCTTTGCAATAGCAATAACTGCACCATTTATTCTTTTTATTAATATGAGATTAAGGTTAAGATTTATCGTTGAAAATTTAGATTTTTCAGTTATAAAGAAGTTAAGAAGTGTGTTAAATATAATATGTATTGTTGTTATATTTATTATTGCTTATATATTTTACTCAGAATATATATATTAC
>NZ_JBICNX010000216.1:0-781 GCF_043107035.1 Staphylococcus sp. 231237_7MaSpsaltlick | reverse complement strand
AAAGTAGTTTATTTATATGATGGTACACCTTACCTTGCAGAATTAAACAATGAAGGTGAATACGACTACCCTAAAGAAGCATGGACGGAAATTGCACCACCACCAGGAATATATGAACCATTTTATTTTAATGGAAATGAATGGATTGGTAGTACAAAAGAAGAATGGGAGGAAACACAAAAAAAGCCGCCTATGGAACCTAAAGCTTTGGAGTTATTAGTATCTCAGTTGCAATTACAATTAATGATTGGAAATAAGAAAACGAAAGATCTTGAGGATAAACTCGAAGTCACAAATAAAAGTTTGGCAGACGCTTTACTTAAAATAACAGAGATAGAAAACAAAATCGGAGGTAATGCCTAATGTTCCCATCATTTGAAAGTATAAAATATTTTTACGATATCAATTGTTACACAAACGCAGAAATTAAAATCTACTATGATTACGGTTGCATCACTAAAGAACAATACAAAGAAATAACGGGTGAAGATTACCCAGAGCCTCAAGCATAAGCTTGGGGTTTTTATTTTGGAATAAGTAGGTGACAGAGTGAGTAGTGAAGGAAATCAAGATATTGAGCGTCGTGTCGGTATTTTGGAAGATAAAGACAGATATAACGACAAACGCTTAAGAAATATAGAAAACACAATCAAAGAAGATAGAAAAGAAATCAATGAGACTATAGAAAAACTTCATAACTCATTAAAAGAAAATGAAAAAGGTCAACATACACAAGAAATAATTAATGTAAAAATGAATTACACATTAGATTCAATTAACC
>NZ_JBICNX010000215.1:0-785 GCF_043107035.1 Staphylococcus sp. 231237_7MaSpsaltlick | reverse complement strand
GATATATATGAGTTCGTTTCTCAAAAAGTTGATGAAGTACAACAACAAATTAGAGATTTAATGCGTGTTGAGAATATGTTGAATGATTTAAAAGAATGTTGTCCGAATGAAGAATATTTATATTCTTGCCCTATTATTGAGAAAATGTTTGAGGGTTAAAATCAACTTTTTAGCAGGTGATGTAAATTGACTGTACAAAAGCGAAAAAATGTAAAGGATAATGATAAATTATAGTTTTTAGGAATACCAGCATTGTTGGTTCTATGTTGCGCTTTACCAATCCTTTTAATTGCAATTGGATTGAGTTCTATGGGTGCTTTCTTAATAGGAAAACAAGTTTGGATATTTGGTGCTGTTTTGTTAATTGTCGGAATGATTATGTTGGTAAAAAGAAGAGGTAGTCGTAATACATGTCAGTCGGATTGTTGCCATTCTAAATTCAGTGAAACAGAAGAAAAAGGGGGGGAGTGATTTGAAATCAATATTGTTCTTTAAAAGATTTTATTATCAGCTCTCATTATTGTAAGCCTCTCAGCATGTGGAATATCCAATGGAACCAACACGATAAACAATGAAAAAACACAACCAATAAGTTCCGAGAAGCCAACACTCATTTATTTCATGGCATCTTGGTGTCCGACTTGTGTAGCAGGGGAAAAGGTATTTAAACAGATTCATAATAAATATGGGAACAATGTTCAACTTATAACTGTTGATATGGATCCCCTACAAGATACAGAACAAGATTTAAAGGATTTCCAACGTCAATATGGTGGAGAATGGAC
>NZ_JBICNX010000214.1:0-788 GCF_043107035.1 Staphylococcus sp. 231237_7MaSpsaltlick | reverse complement strand
GATTACTAATGCAGATATTACTGAAAGTAAAACTGGCGAAATATCTAAAGTTATTACTTCTATTAATGATGAAGAAATATCATTGGATACAACTTTAACGAATAATTTTGACACTGTTGAAATTAAATTAAATTAAATTAAATTAAATTAAATTAAATAGTGAAATATCTACCAGTGAAGAAGTAGAAAACATAGACTATTCTATAGATTTAACTTATGCGGATGCAAATGATATTGCGGGATTCTTAATTGATAATAAAACGGGTGATGAACATCAATTTGATACTCGATTATCTGAAGCTTCAGCAGTTCCTTTAGTTGTTGTAGCTGTAATGGCTGCTCGTTATGGTATCAAATGGGCTATTAAAAAATATGGCAAAACAGCTGTTAATAAAGCTATTAAATCAAGCACACACAGTATAGCTAAAGGCATCAATAAAAAGTTATTAAGTCAAAATGGTGTTGATATTCGAAAATTTACTCAAAAAGTAAAAGGTCAACAAACTTGGAAAGATCCCAAAACTGGCTGGAAGATAACAAGAGATAATGGTAATGGGCATGGCGGAAGTTATTATAAACTGTTAAATAAAAGCGGAAAAAGGGTAGCAACTTTAACTAAAGGTGGAAAAATATTAAGAAGGTAGGATAAAAATGTCTGAAGTAAATAAAATAAATAGTATTAAAGATATTGAGTTCAATAACTTTAGCAATGCGTATAATGTATACCTAGAAAATGAATTATCTCAATTAGATGATAACGGAATTGATATTAATAATTCTTATTTTAA
>NZ_JBICNX010000213.1:0-788 GCF_043107035.1 Staphylococcus sp. 231237_7MaSpsaltlick | reverse complement strand
GGTTTAAACGCTATGAAATCTGCATTGAAATCATTAACGCCATTCTTTGCAGGTGTTGCTAAGGGTGTAGAGAAAGCAAGTTCTTCATTACTCAAGTGGACAAGAACGAGTGCAGTGGCTAAGAAATTCTTTAATATGCTTAATACTACTGGTGTATCAGTATTTAATAAACTATTAAGTGCTGCAGGACATTTTGGTGATGGGCTTGTAAATGTATTTACACAATTAGGTCCTTTATACCAATGGTCTGCTAATTGGTTAGATAGATTAGGAAAATCATTTAGTAATTGGGCTAATAGTGCCGCAGGACAAAATAGTATCAAACAATTTATGGAATATACAAAAACTAACTTACCAATTATAGGAAACATATTTAAAAATGTATTTGCCGGTATAGGTAATTTAATGAAAGCATTTGGTCAGAATTCAACAAATATTTTTAAATACTTAGAACAAATGAGTGCTAAATTCAGAGAATGGTCAGAAACAGTTGGTAATTCTCCAGGGTTTAAAAAGTTTGTTGATTACATGCAACAAAATGGACCAGTAATTATGCAACTAATCGGTAATATAGTACGAGCGTTAGTAGCGTTTGGTACTGCAATGGCTCCTATAGCAAGCGCAATATTGAATGTAGTAACTAAAATAGTTGGGTTCACTGCTGCGTTAATGGAGAATCATCCTTGGATTGCAAGAGTAGCAGGTGTAGCTGCTATGTTATTAGGGGCAATTTGGGCATTAGCGGTTCCTTTAATGGCAGTTAATAGCTTCTTAGGACTATTTGGTAC
>NZ_JBICNX010000212.1:0-793 GCF_043107035.1 Staphylococcus sp. 231237_7MaSpsaltlick | reverse complement strand
ATAAGTAAATGTTAAAGATAATGAAGCAGGTTATTGATTTAATTCAATGATTTTTGTAGAAGGGAAGATGAATTTGGAAAAGAAAAAAATTTCAGCAGAAGATGTAGCTAGACTTGCTAAAGTATCACAATCTACGGTTTCTAGAGTTTTTTCGCCAGGTAAAAGTGTTTCAGAAAACACAAGAAAAAGAGTAATGAAGGTAGCAGATGAATTGAATTATAAACCGAATGCTTTAGCTAGAGGTTTAATTACAAATAAATCAAAATTGATTGGGATAGCAATGAAAAATAAACAAAATCCGTTTTATCATGAGGTGCTATCATTATTTACACAAAAATTGAAAAACTTTGGTTATTCTGTGCTTTTTGTATATACAGAAAATGAAGAAATTCAGCAGGAAGAAATTAACCAATTTATAGAATATAACGTTGAATCTATTATAATCACTGATGCTGTATTATCTTCAGAATTAGTAAAAAAATTAAAAAGTTCAAATATACCCGTAATTTTATTTAATAGATATGATGAAACTTTGAATTGTAATTCTGTATCAAGTGATAATTACTTTGCTGCAAAATCAATAGCTAAATATTTTTTTGATAAAGGTTATACAAATAATTTATATGTATCTGGACCAAGCAACACTTCTACTAATAGAGATAGGTTATACGGGTTCAAAGAGTATTTTAAAGAAAATGGCCAAGATATAGACATTATTGAAGGAGATTTCAGTTTTGAAACAGCCTATCAAAAAGCTCTGAGTTATTTTAAGATAGGCAAGAAGCCGGAAGGT
>NZ_JBICNX010000211.1:0-795 GCF_043107035.1 Staphylococcus sp. 231237_7MaSpsaltlick | reverse complement strand
ATATAGGATAGGTTTTTTTAAATATGCAACATCAAATGCTATAGATGATACATCAGTAATTAAAATATCCGTATTGCTTATTACATCTTTATAGTTAACACGATCCATAACTTCAATATTAGGTATTGTATCAAAGAACTTTGAAAACCTCGCTTGCATTTTCGGGTGCAAACATAATTTAACTTTCATATTATTTTGCTTTGCTATATTTTGAATTTCAGAGTTAGATAAAAATTCGATTAAACTTTTAAAGAATAAACTATTTAAAAATTCATTGTCACTTACACCCAATAAATTTGGTCTCCAAGTTGGCATAATTGTAATACATTTTTCCTTCTTCTTATTATTACTTTTTAATAAATCAAATCTAGGTAAACCAGAAAGTAAAACTTCTTTTTCACTAAAACCATATTTTTGAATAACCTCTTCTTTTTCTTTTTTAGCGCTTGTAATAAAGTAGTCCATAGGTTTATTACGTTTGTGTAATAAGGTAGAAAGGTCATTTTGAAGAATACCATGTTGTAAAAAAACGAATTCAAAATCTAATAACTCTCTTATGAACTTACCGTTAATTGTGCCAAAAGGATTGTTTAAATATGTCTCAGAATGTGAAGAAAATACTTTTTCTGCCTTAAACATTAACAGATGATGTTTTTTACTATTAAAGCCAACAACTTTTGATCCATATTTGTTTCGTAATTTTATATAGTCTGGACTAGATGAATTAATTAAAAAGAAAGGTGTTACATCTTTTTGATTCTTATAGACATAATCAAATAATGCCTCTGCATTATC
>NZ_JBICNX010000210.1:0-800 GCF_043107035.1 Staphylococcus sp. 231237_7MaSpsaltlick | reverse complement strand
GATATTACATGCTTTAATTACTAAAGAGACAAATGGAGATAGAGGTTTTAAAGGACTTGTTGAGTTTCTTATACCAATGGCTAAAGAGTGGTATGTAGATAACTTTGAGCCTAGAGTATTATGGATGGAATTATGTAGAGAAAGAGCATTCTTATCAGAAGAGTACACTGAAAAATTACTTTCAGATGTTGATGAACTATTAAAAGACGTTGAAGTATATCAGGAATTATTAGAAGAAATAAGAGAAGAAGAGCTACGAAAATTAGAACGTGAAGAAAGACTTAGACAAATGATTGAACAACGAGAATTAGAACATGAAGAAAGAATCCAAAGACATATGCAGAACTTAAATATTAGTAGAGAAGAATATGAAAATAATGAAGATTTAATTAAAGAAGAAGCACATAGATATATAAATAAAGATAGTATTTTTGAACTTAGAATTAGCAAGAAAACACCTAGAAAAGAAGTTCTTGAGTTACTTCAACATTATGAAGAATTATATGATTCTAGTAAATTCTACAGTGATGAATATGCTTCTTCAAAACTAAATATTATAAAAAGGATGGGAACTATAATTTTAAGGTACGTAGAGGGCTTAGTTTTGAGGTTGCGCCTGAGAGTGCAAACATTATTATAGATGGAAAAATATTACAATAAATAAAACAGTGGGATACAAAATGCTGACATTTAAAGAATTATAAAACAATTGATTAGACCTAAATTAATTTCTAGGTCTTTTTTATTTATAAAAAATAACCGTGCAAGTCCAAGCACGGTCGTAAACAAATATATTCTAT
>NZ_JBICNX010000020.1:0-77531 GCF_043107035.1 Staphylococcus sp. 231237_7MaSpsaltlick | reverse complement strand
ATGTCTATTTAGAATATGATAAAGAGCCAGAAGACCAGTATGGACGAAAATTAGCCTATGTTTGGTTAGATAAAAAGACAATGTTTAATGAAGAATTAGTGAAAAAAGGCTTGGCTCGTGAAAAATATTTTGCGCCTAATGGCAAATATAGAAATGTCTTTGAGCAAGCTGAACACCAAGCTAAACAAGATAAATTAAATATTTGGAGTTAGATTATCTACTAAGTGGAAAATCATAGCATCATTTTGAAACGTCATCATAAATTCCCTTTGTATAAACAAGGTGTACTGAAATATGTATTAATTATTTTAAATGAAACACAAAAAACGAGTTATAAAACAACAACTTTAAACTGTTGTGATTATAACTCGTTTTTATATTAATTAATGAAAACGTTCGACTAATTTATCATATTGCTCTTTAGTAATGGACTCGCTTGCATTGCTAAGTGTATCACCGATGACATCTTTTAATGAAGATTTAGAAGAAACTGTTTCCGTATAATCTTCTCTTACATTAGGTCCATCTATAATATTTACACTTCCATCTGTAAAGTAAACTAAACCAATATTTTTAATATGATGATTTAATTTCTCTGCAATTCTAGCTTCTAATTCCTTTGTATTCTTTGCAGTTTGTTCAAAAGGATCATAACTATAAAAGTCATAAATTACAGAATTATTTTTTACACGCTCTATAAAAGTGTATGAACCTGTGCGTGTCGTGTTAAATTGACTGTGATATTGTTGTGCAATATAGCGTCCAACAGTTTGATGTACTGAGGATTCATTATTAGTTGAAATCTCTGTTTCAGAATCAATATCAAAGTGATAAAACGTTTTTTGTTTCCAGTTTTTCACATTAATGTTGAACACGCCTTTGTCAGTAATCACGATATAATCAAATGCTCTCGCATATTCGAATAAAGGGTGTTTAACAGCAAGATTACCAGTTGCGATAATATCATAGGCTTTGATAGTACCGGCTGTTTTGTATTGTTCAAGAATATCTTTCAAGTTTTGTTTTGCCTTTCTTAAGCCATGGTGGTTCGAATCATTATTACCGTCAAAGTGCAACATTTGATTTTTTAACTGAGTATTTTCACGAGTAACAGAACTAATTTTAGTTACCAATTGTTCTTTAGAATACTTTTCAGTTTCTAATTTTTGTTGCATATTTTTTTGATTTATAATCATCACAATAATGAGCAAAATAACAATTACAAGTAAAATGAATGTTAGTAGCATGATTATCATCCTAATCTTTATTAATATTTGAAATTACAGTTTATTTTACTCTTTTATACACTGTTGTACAAATTCGACCTGTTAAACTGTAGCTATATATAGATTATATTCGTATTAACAGTTGTTTATCAATGGTATTCATGGATTTAACTTAAATTAAACGATAATTTAATGGAGAATTTATAAAATGAATGTCTTTTTGTAGTATTTTAACTATTATTACATGATTTTATATGATTTGTAATTGAATTTAAGTAGTTTCGCATAGCAGCATTTGGTTTAAGCAATGAATAGAAATATATAGTTTATAGTTTTTGAAGCATATATTATTTTTGGAAGGCCTAGTTCGATGTTTAAATAGTATAATAGTATGTTTTAGCAGTTGCTAAAATATGCAATAATTGAAAGGGAATGTAACATATAGTACAAAAATATATTTAATGAGAGGTTCAACGCATTTCTGGATAAATAGTACTGAATTTTAATAAGCGTTTAGTTTACACATAGTTGTATAAATAGATATAATACAGTATGTGTGAAATTATTAATTTTGGGGGATTATTTTTTGAGTGCATTGAAAAGCTATCTAAACGAACTAGTTGAACGTATAAATCATAACGATATAATTGCGTTTGATAATCATCCCGTATCATTTAAAATAATAGACCAATTATATGTTTCTAATAAAAAAATATCAGTTATTACTTATTCAACTGATATTATCAAATATGTATCTAAATATACGGATTTTAATATTATATTACCGAATGGTACTGTTAATAGTGCTTTTCATATCATTACAGGATCAGATGTTATTGATTCTTATTCAAAATATAAAATTAATTATTACTTTCTACGTGTTCCTTATATTTATGAAGAAGGTTTATATCAAGATATATTAGAAATTGCTGAATTACAACGTGTACTTAAGCAAAATAGTGAGTATAGTTTTGTTATTAATAGACCACAATTTTTAGATCATACGCCTGGGCATCGCTATATAAAAATTGGTCAATTTTAAAAACATATATGAGTTTATTATATTTGAAGTAGAATGCATTGAAAAATAACTGGACAAATTATATAATGTATTCCAATGGAAACGCTTACTTCAAGAGGAGGTGCCTGTTTGGACAAACACGTAAAAGCATTGGTAAGCCAAATAAATAGTAAAGTTGGCAATTTAATTAAATATAACGGAGAAGTTGCAAAGCAGCTTTTTATGAGAGATGAATTCAACCTATGCTGTAAGGTAGATATCAGTGTTGAAAGAAAGTATTTGGCAGAAGTGTTAAAGCATATCCCAGAAACTTACACTGTTAAGTTATATGATGACCATACATCGACAACGAATTATACTGAAATAGAGTTCGCGGAGGTAACGCATGCCAACATTTATAAAGCAGATGATTTAATTATGACTGTGATTGTATATGATGTTGAAAATGACGAATGGATGTTTAGATGGAATCATAATATTAGGCTACCTGAAAAAAATATCTACTTCCATTCAATTAAATGGGATGTCGATTACATTAAACCGGAAATTGTCTTAATGTATGAATTATTGGATCCAATAGATTACCAACAAATTCCTAACTATAAAAGTGTAATAGATTCTTTAAGCTATTATCAATTTGTAATGTTGAGATTAGTAGTTGGTGATGAACGTATCAACCAAGCTCTAATTTCAGAGAAATCAGCAATGTAAAACCCACAAATCACAAGTAGGTCAACGTAACAGTTGAACAAAGTGATTTGTGGGTTTGTTTTTTATACCTTTAGATATTCGCCATTATAGCAGTACTCATATGTTGACTTTACTGCTTTTTCAGCATCAGCAACATCGATTCCAAACATAATTGAAATTTCAGAAGCACCTTGGTTCATCATTTTTAAGTTTATATTTGCTTCAGCAAGTGCATGTGTAATTGTATTAGCAGTACCTACAATACGATGCATGCCTTCGCCTACAATCATAAGAATAGCAAGATTGTGTTCGACATTTAATTCATCGACATCACATTTTTCTCTAATATCATTTAATACTTGTTCTTCTCTGTTTTGTATCTCTTTTGAGCGCATAATAATACTAATACTATCAATTCCAGAAGGCATGTGGTCAAATGAAATGCCATAATCTTCAAGCACGCCTAATATTTTTCGAGTGAAGCCGATTTGTCTGTTCATTAAATATTTCTTGATATTTAACACTGTAAAGTCTTTGTCACAACTAATGCCACTGACAATATTAGAAGAATTAATTTCTCGGTCATGACGAATATAAGTACCTGTATCATCTGGACGATTTGTGTTTTTAATTACCACTGGTATGCGGTCTTTGTGTAACGGTTGTAATGCTTCATCGTGGAACACACCAAATCCTGCATAGGATAATTCACGCATTTCACGGTAAGTAATCTCATCAATCACTTCTGGATTTTTTACTATTGTTGGATTAGCTCTAAAAATACCTGAAACATCTGTGAAGTTTTCATATAAGTCAGCACGAACACCACGAGCAACGATTGCACCAGTGATATCAGATCCACCACGTGGGAAGGTCACAACATAACCTTGACGAGAAATACCAAAGAAACCTGGTACAATTAATTTTTCATCGTATTCTCTAAGGCTATAGAGTGCTTCATAAGATTGATCTAAAATTTGAGCATTCTGAGGTAAATCTGTGACAGTAATACCCGCTTCACCAGGTGATACATAACGTGTTGGTATACCTTGGCTATTGTTATACTCAGCTATGAGCTGGGCATTAAAGTTCTCACCACATGAAAGTAACGCATCTAATAAACGAGCAGGTTTTTCCTTTAATGTGGCAATATATGTTTCTAAAGTTTCATCAATTGTTGATAACAGTGAATCTGTCATTTCAAGTTCTAAAATAATATCAGCATAACGTTGAATAATTTCTTCTTTCTTTGCTTGATAATCTAATCCGGCAATAACCTTTTCGTAAAGTCGAATTAGTAAATCTGTTGTTTTTACATCGTCTGCATGTCTTTTTCCGGGTGCTGAAACGACGATAATCTTTCTGTCTGAGTCAGAGTTTACTATATTTAATACTTTCTTTATTTGTTCTGCATTTGAAACAGAACTTCCTCCAAATTTCGCTACTTTCATAATGAGCTACAACCTTTCTAAAAAATCAGAAAATTTTGTTTAGTTTTTATCACGAGAGTGATAGTATAGATATACGGTTTTTATTTTCAACCTTTACAAAAATAATGAATGAATTTATACTATACCATATTCTAGTATTTTTCAACTGTACAATTGTATTTTTTGAATGAACAATCGGAGGAATGAAATGATGAAGGAATTAAATGTAGCCCTGCTCGGTTTAGGTACTGTAGGTTCAGGTGTAGTGAAAATAATTGAAGAAAATAGAGAACAAATTAAAGAAACAATGGACAAAGATATCAACATTAGACATATCTTAGTTCGAGATAAATCTAGATCGAGACCCATTAACGTATCGAATTATCATCTAACAGAAGATGTAGATGAAATTTTAAATGATGACTCTATAGACATTATCGTTGAGGTTATGGGTGGCGTTGAACCGACAGTAGATTGGTTAAAACGTGCATTAAGTCAGAAAAAGCATGTTATTACTGCCAATAAAGACTTATTAGCTGTGCATTTAAATGTGTTAGAAGATTTAGCACAAGAAAATGACGTAGCATTAAAATATGAAGCAAGTGTTGCAGGTGGTATTCCAATCGTTAATGCGATTAATAATGGTTTGAATGCGAATAATATAACTAAATTTATGGGTATTTTAAATGGAACATCTAACTTTATTTTAAGTAAGATGACGCGTGAGAATACATCGTTTGAAGATGCGTTGGATGAAGCGCAAAGATTAGGGTTTGCCGAAGCAGATCCTACAGATGACGTGGAAGGTGTAGATGCCGCAAGAAAGGTAGTCATTACTTCTTATTTAACTTTTAACCAAGTGATTAATTTATCAGATGTTGATAGACACGGTATTAGCGATGTTGAGCTTGCTGATATTAAGGCAGCAGAAGCACTAGGTTATAAGATTAAATTAATTGGTAAAGGTACTTATGAGCAAGGGAAAGTTAATGCTTCAGTAGCACCAACACTTATTAGTACTGCACACCAATTATCTGCAGTTGAAGATGAATTCAACGCAATTTATGTTATTGGTGATGCTGTTGGAGAGACGATGTTTTATGGTAAGGGAGCTGGTAGTTTAGCAACTGGAAGTGCAGTTGTGAGTGACTTGCTAAACGTTACCTTGCATTTTGAGTCTAATCTGCATACATTACCACCACATTTTGAATTGAAAACGGAACAAACGAAAGAATTAATGGATAGCGATGATACAGTATCGTTTAAAGAAAAAGAAAGTTATTATGTTGTCATTCAGACAGATGGTGAGGAACCGAGTAAGGTTGAAGCTTTAATTAAAGCGGAGTTACCTTTCCATAAATCATTAGCCGTTACTGAAAGAGATGCCAGAACGGTTGGTTTGATTGTAGTAGGCTTAGATGAGTCTCCTGAATCGGCAATTACAGAGGCAGGATATGTTGTAAATAAAATTTATCCAGTAGAAGGGGTTTAATAGAAATGGAAAAATGGCAAGGTTTAGTGAAGGAATTTGAAGCGTTTTTACCTGTAAATGAAAATACACCACAATTAACTTTAAATGAAGGACATACACCTTTAATTTATTGTGAAAATTTATCTGAAATGTTAGGCATTGAATTACATGTAAAATACGAAGGAGCTAATCCAACGGGCTCTTTTAAAGACAGAGGTATGGTAATGGCGATGGCCAAAGCTAAAGAAGAAGGTAAGAAAATTGTTATCTGTGCGTCGACAGGTAATACTTCTGCATCTGCTGCAGCATATGCTGCTCGTGCAGGGTTGAAGGCAATTGTCGTCATACCTGAAGGTAAAATTGCGCTTGGTAAATTATCTCAAGCCGTGATGTATGGTGCTGAAATTGTTTCTATCGAAGGTAACTTTGATGAAGCATTAGAGATTGTTAAGGAAGTAGCGGAAAACGGTGAAATTGCCTTAGTAAACTCTGTAAATCCATATAGAATCGAAGGTCAAAAAACAAGCGCCTTTGAAGTCATTCAACAATTAGGAGGAGAAGCTCCTGATATCTTGTCCATTCCTGTTGGTAATGCAGGTAATATTACAGCATATTGGAAAGGGTTCAAAGAGTATCACGATAAAAATCAAACACAATTACCTCATATGTTTGGATTCCAAGCTGAAGGTGCATCACCAATTGTACAGAACAAAGTAGTTAAGAATCCAGATACAGTAGCTACGGCTATTAGAATTGGTAACCCAGCAAGCTGGGACAAAGCTAATAATGCTTTAAGTGAATCAGATGGTCTTATTGATAGCGTCACAGATGAAGAAATTTTAGAAGCATATCAATTGATGGCAAGTAAAGAAGGTGTCTTTAGTGAACCGGCAAGTAATGCATCTATAGCAGGTTTGATAAAATTACATCGTGCTGGCAAGTTACCACAAGGTAAAAAGGTGGTTGCTGTATTAACTGGTAATGGTTTGAAAGATCCAGACACTGCAATTTCATTATTGGATAATCCAATCAAACCGTTGCCTAACGATAGAGAAAGCATCTTAGATTATATCAAAGGAGCGCTCTAACATGAGTGACATGTTGCATTTGAAAATACCGGCATCTACAGCTAATTTAGGTGTCGGTTTTGATTCTATAGGTATGGCATTAAATAAATTTTTATATTTAGATGTAAAAAAGAACGACAGCGATGTGTGGACGTTTAATCACGTCGGACCAAATGTAGAAGATTTGCCAACAGACAATAGACATTATATTTATCAAATTGCTCAAAGAGTTGCACGTAAATATGATGTTAAATTGCCTGGTTTAGATATAGAAATGCGAAGCGAAATCCCCTTAGCAAGAGGTTTAGGGAGTTCTGCATCAGCATTAGTTGGCGCATTATATATTGCTAATTATTTTGGTGATATTGAATTATCAAAATATGAATTACTACAATTAGCTACTGAAATCGAAGGTCATCCTGATAATGTGGCACCAACAATCTATGGAGGCTTGGTATTAGGTTACTTTAATCCTGAGACAAAGGTGACAGATGTATCATATATTGATCCGCCACGTGTGGATATCATTATTACGATTCCATCTTATGAACTACGTACGGATGATTCAAGAAATACATTACCGGAAACATTTTCACATAAAAAGGCAGTTCAAAATAGTGCGATTAGTAACACGATGATTAGTGCATTGATCCAACATAACTATGAGTTGGCAGGTAAAATGATGGAACAAGATGGTTTTCATGAACCATTCAGACAGCATTTAATTCCTGAATTTAATGAAATTAAAACAATTGCAAAACAACATAACGCTTATGCGACTGTAATCAGTGGTGCAGGTCCAACCGTGTTAACATTAGTTGCTCCAGAACGGAGTGGTGAACTCGTTAGAGAACTTAAAGGAACATTTATGGATTGTCGATCGGAGTTAGTGACAATTAATGAAAGTGGAGTTGTGTCGAAAATTCTGTACCAACGCCGTTAAATTATTGTAGTATAATGTTAAGGTGTTGAAAGGAGATACAAACATGAGTAAATATAAGATGATTGTTATGGACATGGATGACACTTTAATGAATCCAGATAATGAGGTTAGTCCAGAAACTGAACGTTATTTAATTGACATTCAGCAGCAAGGATATCATGTTGTTTTGGCTTCAGGACGTCCTACAGAAGGGATGCTACCTGTTGCAAAGCAACTCAAGTTAGATCAATATGATAGTTATGTAATAAGCTATAATGGTGGTAAGACAATTGCTGTTAAAGATGAACACGTTGAAGTGAGTAAGAGTGTATCTAAGGCAGATTTCGATGCAATTGTTGATTTCTGTAGAGAACATAAATTGTTTGTTTTAACGTATCATGATGGATTTATCATATATGAAGGTGACCACGAATATATGAATATAGAGTCTGAATTGACAGGTTTACCGATGAAGCGGGTCGATGATATCAAAGCATATATTCAAGCTGATGTACCTAAAGTAATGGGTGTAGATTATGTTCCGAATATCACAAGTTTAAACATTGAATTAGCTGGTCATTTTAATGAGGAAGTAGACGTAACAACGAGTAAGCCGTACTTTTTAGAATTTATGGCTAGAGATGTTTCCAAAGGAAATGCATTAGCTGCATTTTGTAAAAAGCTCAATATTGACTTGTCGGAAGTTATTGCATTTGGTGATAGTTCAAATGATATTTCAATGCTTAACGTCGTCGGGCATGCAGTAGCAATGGGTAATGCTAATGAAGCAGTTAAAGCAGTTGCTGACGAAATCACTTTAAGTAATGGCGAGGATGGTATTCCTCACGCTTTAAAAGCATTGCTTGATTCTTGATTAGATTGATATATATAATACAAAAGTGTCTATGACATAAATACCTAGCACTAAGCCCATCAAAGATTTTTGGTCTTTGATGGGCTTGTAATTTATATCAATATTGCGTATTGTTATTGCTCGCTTACCTAGGGGGATGATGTGTCGAGCCTTGGTCTCGACACTCACCCTAAACCCTTAGGTGTCTCGCAAACAATACGAAGTTCATATATATGTTATTACTACAAAAAATAAGACACTTACTTATAATTTAATAAATTCCACTAAACTAAATTAATATAGCAGGCTTATCTATAAAAATTAAAACATGCCTCAGTATACGCTACAAATGGATTGATCAAGTCACTTTTTATTAATTTCTGAACACAGCTGATAACTCAATATTTATTGATGATACTAAGATAGAAGCAAATGCAAATATAAAAAACTATCAGAGTAAGTTAACTCTGATAGATAATTTCTGAAGTGAAAGAATTATTTTGCTGTATGTGTCCACTCGTGTTTGCCTCTATGCCTTTTAACATGTGCATACACATTATCCGCAGCATAATCTAAATTTGTATATACTGTGATAGAGAATGCAGATTGATTATCCTCAAACGATTCTTCTAAAAAGACATCTTTAAGATGTTCAAAAAGACTTTCCATTTGTGAATGTTCTAAGCTACCATACTCTCTTAAAGTTCGTTTAAGCAATTGATTATTCTTTTCTTCAAGTGATTGCACAACAATAACGAAACGCTCTTCAGTTTCTAAAATATCATCAAATAAATTTGTTTGCCCAATCATAGTTTTCACCTCAATATAACCAATATTGTTAATTGTATTATACTATACTTTTTAAGTACTGAAAATATTCAACTCTTATGTGTTAATCATTGATAATTTAAAGATTTAACATTGAATTTATAGTTAGTCGACTAAAAAATATAAATGTAGTAGTGATTTTTTCAACAGTTACTCTGATATAAAAATCAAGTATAGTTTTGGGAGTGGTGAAGCTATTATGCTTCTAATTGCATGATAGCTCCAAAATGTTGTTG
This sequence comes from Staphylococcus sp. 231237_7MaSpsaltlick, assembly GCF_043107035.1. Classification (NCBI taxonomy): domain Bacteria; kingdom Bacillati; phylum Bacillota; class Bacilli; order Caryophanales; family Staphylococcaceae; genus Staphylococcus; species Staphylococcus sp. 231237_7MaSpsaltlick. The sequence continues at coordinate 67,787 of NZ_JBICNX010000020.1, read as the reverse complement.
GCAAGTTGTAAAAGTAATAAATGCAATTAGTTCACTAATTTCTTTGTCTGTTAATGTACTTTGTAATACTTTGATTACTTGTTTTGGTATATTGGTTCCTGATTTTATATAAACATCTGTAAATCCAATGCATATAAGTGATTTTTGATCAGAAAACTGGAGATTGGGTTTTCCTTTTGATTTGCAATAGTTGCAACCATGATTTTGTGCTAACATCTTTCTTAATTCTTCTTTTAAATTTTGTGATAGCTGTTCACTACCTGACAAAGTATTACTAAGGTTATTCCATTGATTCAATAGTGATAAATTATGTCCTAGTAGCTTTTGAAAAGGGGTATCACCAAAATTAGATTCTTTTATAATAGTCATTTTAAGCCTCCTTGATTTGATAGGCTTATTTTATATTATTATATTTATTGATTGTATGACTTATTTATTGTATATATTAATAATATCCATAAAAATTAAGGAGATTTCACTATGGACTTAACAAATGTAAAAATATTACAAATTTTGAAAAATGATAGTAAAACTTCGTTGAATAAAATAAGTAATGATGTTAATTTATCAACACCTTCTGTACGAGAACGAATTATTAAATTGAAAGACTTAGGCATCATTAATAAATATACTATCGACATTAACTATACTTTACTTGGATTCGAAATCGATGTTTTTATAGATATTATTATTAAGAATAATTTATATAGTGATTTTAAGAAGTATATTTCTGATCAATCAAATGTTGAATTCTGTTACAGAATATCAGGGGAAAGTTGCTTTTTATTTAAGGCACATTTTAAGACAATGAAAGATGTAGAAGCTTTTATAGATAAACTACAATATTTCGGTCATACGAAAACGCATTTTGTTTTTTCTAAAATAGTTTGAAAGTAATTTATTATGGTTTTTCTTTAATAAAATTGCTTTGAATTTTATATTAGTAAATAAATATTAAGAATACTAAAAATAGCGATGAAGCTGTCTATACGAATAGATGGCTTCATCGCTATTACATTTTACAGTTATTTGTTGAATTGACAAATACAATTAATGTTCTTTAGTTGTATTTAATTCAACGTCTTCTAGTTTTACTATTTTTGTTTTTCTAATTACTTTATGTGATAAATAAACAATTGCTAGAATAATGATTGGTGCAATGTTTCGTATAACAGAGCCATAATCGCCTGCCATTAAAGCGCCGAAGGAATTTCCGAAAAATAGGAATAGCAATGCAATTATTACAATGATTGGCCCTAATGGATATAACGCTGCTTTATATGGTAATACATCTTCTGCACGTTTGTTTTGTTTTTTTATTGCAGAACGTAATCTGATTTGAGCGACAATACTTGATGCCCAAATTACGATAACTAATGAACCGATGATATTGAGCAGTGAGAAGACAATATCCGATTTAAATTGCGCTAATACAATTACTACTAATACGATAACAAATGTTGTACAAATAGAAATAATAGGTAGTTTCGTCGTTTTGTTTAATTTTGCAAAAAACTTCGGTGCTTGTTTATCTTCTGCCATTGAAAATAACATACGACTTGTTGTATATATTCCAGAATTTGCAGCAGACAGTAACGATGTTAGGATAACTGCATTGATCACAGATGCAGCAAAAGCAATACCTACACGATCAAATACTATTGTGAATGGACTTTGAGTCACAGATTCATGTTTGTTTAATAGTAGAGGATCGCTGTAAGGAATAATTGCGGCAATAACAGCAATAGATAAAACGTAAAATAGCAATATTCTCCAGAATACTTGTCTAATAGCTTTTGGCATTGACTTATGCGGATTCGATGATTCACCTGCAGTTACAGCTACCATCTCAGTACCACCAACTGAAAAACCAGCGATGAGTAACACGGCTAAGAAACCTGAAATGCCACCAACAAATGGTGCTTCACCTGTTGTATAATGTTCAAACCCATAATATTTACCACCTAAAATGCCAAATATTGTTAGTACACCTATTACTATAAAGATGATAATTGTAAGTACTTTAATTAAAGATAACCAAAATTCTGTTTCACCAAATGCTTTTACTGTAAAAATATTCAGTATAAAAAGTAAGCAAAGAAACAAAATACTCCAAGTAACAGGGCTGAAAAAGTGAAATACTTCCCAATAATCTAATACGCTTGATGCAATAATGATGTCAACACTCGTTACTAATACCCACATCACCCAATATAACCATCCCATTGTAAAGCCGAGGGAACTGTCTACAAATCGTGTAGCGTAAGAACTAAATGATCCTGATACAGGATAAAATGTAGCTAGTTCTCCGATTGAAGACATTAAGAAATAGAGCATGACACCAATGATTAAATAAGCTAGAATCGCGCCGCCTGGACCAGCTTGTGATACAACATTACCTGTAGCGACAAAGAGTCCAGTGCCAATCGCACCACCTATTGCAATCATTGAAATATGTCGAGAGTTGAGACCACGTTTCATATTGTTTTGTCCCATATTAAAATCTCCTATAATCTATAAAAATTTATATACCTTACATTTTAATGCTTTTAATGACTACAATCAATGCATTTTTTGAGAGTTGAAGCAATAAAATTTTAAATATTCAGAAATATTTCATATTATAAGAAGTAACATAATTGCTTTTCGTATGTGTATACTTTAAAATTAGTGCTAGATAATAATTATTATTATTTACTATTTGTGAGGGGGAAACATTATGAGCAATAAAAGAAATTTAACTAGTCTTTTTGGTGCACCGGTTTCAGATAGAGAAAATAGTATGACTGCTGGACCTCGAGGACCATTGTTGATGCAAGATTGGTATTTTTTAGAACAAATGGCTCATTTTGACAGAGAAGTAATTCCGGAACGACGAATGCATGCTAAAGGTTCTGGTGCGTTTGGTACTTTTACAGTAACAAATGATATTACGCAATATACATCTGCTAGTATTTTTTCAGAAGTAGGCAAGCAAACAGAGATGTTCGCGCGTTTTTCAACTGTTGCAGGGGAACGTGGCGCAGCGGATGCTGAAAGGGATATTCGAGGATTTGCGTTAAAATTTTACACAGATGAAGGTAACTGGGACTTAGTAGGTAACAACACACCGGTATTCTTCTTTAGAGATCCTAAATTATTTGCGAGCTTAAATCATGCTGTAAAAAGAGATCCAAGAACAAATATGCGTAGTGCGCAAAATAACTGGGATTTCTGGACATCATTACCTGAAGCGTTACATCAAGTAACAATTTTAATGACTGACCGTGGTATTCCTAACGGCTATAGACATATGCATGGCTTCGGTTCACATACGTATTCAATGTATAATGATAAAGGGGAACGTGTGTGGGTTAAATTCCACCATAGAACGCAACAAGGTATTGAAAACTTACAACCAGATGAAGCGGCGAAAATCATTGCTGATGATAGAGAATCATCTCAACGTGACTTGTTTGAAGCAATTGAAAACAAAAACTTCCCAAAATGGAAAATGTATATTCAAGTAATGACTGAAGAGCAAGCGAAAAATCATAAAGATAATCCTTTTGATTTAACAAAAGTATGGTATAAAGGTGATTATCCACTTATAGAAGTTGGTGAGTTTGAGTTAAATCGTAACCCAGATAATTACTTCCAAGATGTAGAACAAGCAGCATTTGCACCGACAAATATTGTTCCTGGTATAGATTTTTCTCCAGATAAAATGTTACAAGGTCGTATATTCTCGTATGGTGATGCTCAACGTTATAGACTTGGCGTCAATCACTGGCAAATACCAGTAAACCAACCAAAAGGTGTTGGAGTTGAAAATATTTGCCCATTCAGCCGAGATGGCCAAATGCGTATCTTAGATAATAACCAAGGTGGAGGAACACACTATTATCCTAATAGTGATGGAAGTTTTGAGGATCAACCTGAATTTAAAAAGCCTGGCCTAGAAGTCGAAGGCGAAGCTTATGAATATAATTATCGCGAAGATGATGATAATTACTTCGAACAACCAGGTAGATTGTTTAGATTACAATCAAAAGAGCAACAACAACGCATTTTTGAAAATACTGCCAATGAAATGCAAGGTACAACATTAGAAGTTCAACACCGTCATATCCGTCATTGCTACAAAGCTGATACAGAGTATGGTAAAGGTGTAGCGAATGCGTTAGGTATTGATATTAATGATGTTGATTTAGAAGTGGCAGACTAGTTTGCTACTATATAAACTAAAAAGAAGTCACGCATATTTGATATGTGTGACTTCTTTTTTAATTTGTCGTATTTAAAAAAGTAATTTTAACAACAGAATGTTATTTAGTTTCGCGGTGTACAGTATATTTATTTAATCTTGGGCTGTATTTTTTAAGTTCAATACGCTCTGGATTCGTACGTTTGTTTTTAGTGGTGATATAGTTACGATCTCCACATTCTGTACAAGCTAAAGTAATATTTACGCGCAAAATAAACACCTCTTTCTTAATAGGAATTGTTACGTTTTAAAATTTTAGCATACATTTATGACGATTTCAAATTTAATGTTGTTAAAAATAACTACATTAACTATAGAAGATATACGATATGATGTCATATCTCCAACTTTAAAGATAATTTTTTTCAACAAAAATAAAATAAATGATTTGCGTAAATAAAAGAATATGTTACGATATAAAACGTAATGATTACGATTTAAAGAGAAAGGTAGAGATAAAATGGCAAAAAAATCTAAAATAGCTAAAGAACAAAAGAGAGAAGAACTTGTAAATAAATATTTTGAGTTAAGAAAAGAGTTGAAAGCGAAAGGTGACTATGAAGCATTGCGTAAATTACCTAGAGATAGTTCACCGACGCGTTTAACAAGACGTTGTAAAGTGACAGGTCGACCAAGAGGCGTTTATAGAAAATTTGAAATGTCTCGTATTGCATTTAGAGAGCATGCATATAAAGGTCAAATACCTGGTGTGAAGAAATCAAGTTGGTAATTTTCAAACTCCGACTATAGTCCATTTACATTTAGTATAAAACATTGTATATTATCTAATGGTAAAGATGAATAAATAGTTATTGTTCGGGAATTAAGTAAAGTATAATAGATTTTACGTTGTAATAGAATGAAATAGTTATAAAAATCTTACCAATGTACAAGTGTTATATAAAAAATGTTAGGGGTTTGTTTTATTATGAAAATATTCGATTATGAAGATATCCAACTTATACCAAATAAATGTATTGTAGAAAGTCGTTCAGAATGTGACACAACGATTGAATTTGGTCCAAGAAGTTTTAAATTACCTGTTGTACCTGCAAATATGCAAACAGTCATGAATGAATCATTAGCAGAATGGTTTGCTAAAAATGATTATTTCTATATTATGCATCGTTTTGATGAAGCTGCACGTATTCCATTTATTAAAAGAATGCATGAACAACAACTATTTGCATCAATTTCTGTTGGTGTAAAAGCCGGCGAATTTGATTTTGTAAAGCAATTAGCTAGCGAAGAAATTATTCCTGAATATATTACAATCGATATTGCACACGGTCACTCAGAATCAGTGATTAAAATGATAAAACATATTAAAGCACATATTCCTCAGTCATTTGTAATTGCTGGTAACGTTGGTACGCCAGAAGGTGTTCGTGAATTAGAGAATGCAGGAGCAGATGCTACTAAAGTTGGTATTGGTCCAGGTAGAGTATGTATAACTAAAATCAAAACTGGATTTGGTACTGGCGGATGGCAACTTGCAGCTTTAAATCAATGCAGTAAAGCAGCTAGAAAACCAATCATAGCAGATGGTGGTATTAGAACTCATGGAGATATTGCAAAATCAATGAGATTTGGTGCTTCAATGGTAATGATAGGTTCATTATTTGCTGCACATGAAGAATCACCAGGTGAAACGGTTGAGTTAGATGGCAAGTTGTATAAAGAATATTTTGGTAGTGCATCTGAATTCCAAAAAGGTGAACATAAAAACGTTGAAGGTAAGAAAATGTTTGTTGAACATAAAGGTGCATTACTCGATACACTTATAGAAATGCAACAAGACTTACAAAGTTCAATCTCTTATGCAGGTGGTAAAGATATTAATTCATTAAGAAAAGTAGATTATGTAATCGTACGTAATTCAATTTTCAATGGAGATCGCGACTAAACTATAGTAGGTGTAAAAAATTAGAAAATTAATAGGATATATCGTTGTCATATTATTAATTGTATTAGTGATACCTGTTAAAGAATTTAAGCCGATCGTTGGATTTGAACAACAATTTAAGTCTAAAGTAGCCAGTTGGACTTCAGGAACAACGACATCAAATAAGCCATTAAAAGTACCTAGCAAACAAGCTTTTGCAGTAAATAATATTCAAATGAATATGGATAAGTCTACTGTTACTGAAAAGTTAGGGAAACCCAAACGTATAACCACTAATGAATATGGTACAAAATGGTACACTTACTATTCTGATGACTATAGATCGTTTGTAATGGTAAGTTATATTGATAATAAAGTAAACGGGCTGTACAGCAATCAAAACGTAATCTCATCAAAAAGCAAAATAAAATATGGAACACCAAAATCTACTGTTCGTGATAGATTAGGAACGCCGATAACTGAAATTAGAAAAGGTCATACAAATTATGAAATTAAAGATGACGAGTATGATACTTTCCATGATGATCAAATATATACAACAGCATTTTATGATAAACATAGTGATAATAATTTAACTGCCATATTGCAAGTGAGTGAGAGAATGGAATCACGATTGCAGCAACAATATGGAGCGCCGTCAGATGAATTAGCACACAGCTTTGAACTACAAAATTTTGATTTGGTAAATGCTGAAAGAGTACAACATGAACTGCCGACGCTAAAATATTCTGAAAGCATTTCTGATACAGCGAGAAAGCATAGTGAAGATATGGCTAATAAGAATTATTTTGATCATACTGACTTGGCAGGTAATTCACCATTTGATCGGTTAGAAGCAGATGGACATGATTTTAGTGCAGCAGGAGAAAACTTAGCATATGGTCAAACGAGCAGTATATATGCGCATCAAGGATTAATGAATTCACTCGGTCATCGGAAAAATATTCTGAAACGAGACTTCAATACACTTGGCGTAGGTGTTGAATTTAATAATAATAGACAACCATATTGGACAGAAAATTATACAGGATAATGTTTGATTTTCTTGTTTAAAGGGTATCCTTTAACTTGTAGAGGATGAGTTAGTTATGACAACAAAAAAAACAGATAAAACAGATGATATACTAGAAAAAATTAAAGAAGTCTTAGAGAAAAAAGACGAAAAATAAGAGGTTAAGCATCATGCTTAACCTCTTATTTTTATTGATATATATATATAACTGTAACCAATAGAAGTTATATATATCTACATTTCACGGAAAAGTCCGACCACTTTACCTAACACAGAAACTTGTTCTAAATATATTGGATCCATAGAACTGTTCTCAGGTTGTAAACGATAACGTGCTTTTTCTTTATAGAAACGTTTGACAGTTGCTTCATTTTCTTCGGTCATAGCAACGATAATATCACCGTTTTCTGCAATAGTTTGGCTACGAACAATTACTTTGTCTCCATCTAATATACCTGCTTCAATCATACTATCTCCAACGACATTTAAAATGAAGATATCACTATTATGAGTAGAAGTAAAATGCTCTGGAAGTGGAAAATATTCTTCGACATTTTCTACAGCAGTTATTGGAATACCTGCTGTAACTTTACCTATAACGGGAACATGAATTGTTTCTTCCATGTTCACAGGTTCGCCAATAGATTCACTTACTATTTCAATTGCTCTTGGCTTCGTTGGGTCTCGCTTAATATAGCCCTTTTCTTCAAGTCGTGATAGGTGTCCATGCACTGTAGAACTAGAAGCAAGGCCTACAGCTTCACCAATCTCTCTAACACTTGGAGGATAGCCTTTTGATTGAACAGTTTGCTTGATATATTCAAAAATTTCATTTTGTCGTTTCGTTAATTCTCTCATAATTTAGGCACTCCCTAGCTTTAATTTAGTTACATTATAGCATGGGCTAATAATTTTTACAAACGTTTGTTCGTTTTGCTATTGACTAAGAACAGATGTTCTGATAAATTGTTAATACAAACAAATGTTCTAGGAGTGGAAATTATGATTAAATTATATAAATCGCAAGTTAAGACGTATCTAATGGTATTAGTTGCTACAATGTTATTATGTACTATATTTATATTAACGGCACATCATAGTGATGGGACAGAACAAACGTACGAAATGACTGATCATAATGTTACTGAAAATATTAGTCAAGATAAAGAAAAAGCACAAAGTGATCATCAAGACAGCGAACAAAGCGAACATCAAGTTACACCACTTATAGCTGCCGTAAACTAATCAATTTATTTGGGATGAACAAGTTAATAGAATAAATGGGATAAAATAAGCGAAACTATTTAGTTTCGCTTATTTTTTTGTTATATTCTTTTATATTAATGATAACGGAGGTTTATTATGGGAAACATTGATGGCGTAGACTTGGATAGAATTAATGAGCTCGCAAAGAAGAAAAAGACAGAAGGCTTAACTCAAGCCGAAGCTAAAGAACAATCCAAACTAAGAAAAGCATACTTAGACTCATTTAGAGAGAAATTTAAACAACAATTAGAAAGCACACGAGTAATTGACCCTGAAGGTAATGACGTTACTCCAGAAAAAGTAAAAAATATTTTAGATTCAAAAAATAATCAAGACAAATAGCAATTCAATTTTTTGTTAATTTTCTGTTAAATCATGTATAATAAGAATTAAACTAGCTAGAAGAAAGGAAGTCATTTTAAGATGAATAATCAAAAAGATCAATTAGCGATAGATACAATTAGAGCTTTGAGTATCGACGCAGTTGAACAAGCAAACTCAGGTCACCCAGGTTTACCAATGGGCGCAGCACCAATGGCATATACGCTTTGGACTCGTCATTTAAACTTTAATCCCCAATCAAAAGATTTCTTTGACAGAGATCGATTTGTATTATCAGCCGGTCATGGCTCAGCTTTACTTTATAGTTTATTACATGTTTCTGGTAGTTTAGAATTGGAAGAATTAAAACAATTTAGACAATGGGGTTCAAAAACACCAGGTCATCCAGAATATAGACATACTGATGGTGTAGAAGTAACAACTGGCCCACTTGGACAAGGGTTTGCAATGTCAGTAGGTTTTGCAATGGCTGAGAAACATCTAGCAGGTAAGTTTAATAAAGAAGATGCTAAAGTTGTTGATCATTATACTTATGTACTTGCTTCAGATGGAGATTTAATGGAAGGTATTTCACATGAAGCTGCTTCATTAGCAGGTCACAATCAATTAGATAAATTAATAGTATTATATGATTCAAATGATATCTCATTAGATGGAGATTTAAACAAGGCTTTCTCTGAAGATGTTAAAGGTAGATTTGAAGCATATGGTTGGAAACATATCTTAGTTAAAGAAGGCAATGACATCGATGCAATTGATAAAGCAATCGAAGAAGCTAAAGCACAAGATGTTCCTACTATTATTGAAATAAAAACAATTATTGGTTATGGTTCACCTAATAAACAAGCAACACATGGTGTGCACGGTGCACCTTTAGGTGAAGATGAAAGAAAATTAACTTTCGAACAATATGGCTTAGACCCAGAACAACGTTTCAACGTACCTCAGGAAGTTTATGAAATATTCCAACAAAGTATGTTAAAACGTGCAAACGAAAAAGAAGAAGCTTGGGAAAAACTAGTTGAAGACTATACTTCTAAATATCCAGAATTAGCTGAAGAATTCAAATTAGCTATTAGTGGTAAGTTACCAGTGGACTACAAAGAAGCGTTACCTGAATTTGAAGCTGGACACAGCGGTGCGTCACGTGCTGATTCTGGTGAAGTTATTCAAGCAATTAGTAAATCAGTACCTTCATTCTTTGGTGGTTCAGCCGATTTAGCTGGTTCAAACAAATCTAATGTTAAAGATGCAAGTGACTTTAACAAAGAAACACCAGAAGGTAAAAATATTTGGTTCGGTGTACGTGAATTTGCAATGGGTGCTGCAGTTAATGGTATGGCAGCGCATGGTGGATTACATCCATACGGTGCAACGTTCTTCGTATTTAGTGACTACTTGAAACCAGCATTAAGATTATCATCAATCATGGGCTTAAATTCAACATTCATCTTTACACATGATTCAATTGCTGTAGGTGAAGATGGTCCAACACATGAACCAATTGAACAATTAGCAGGTTTACGTGCGATTCCTAACATGAACGTGATTCGTCCAGCAGATGGTAATGAAACACGTGTTGCTTGGGAAGTAGCATTAGAATCAGAAGGTACACCAACTTCATTAGTATTGACTCGTCAAAATCTTACTGCTATGGACCTTCCTAAAGAAACAGTTGAAGAAGGTGTACGTAAAGGTGGTTATGTAGTATTTGAGTCTGACAAAGACGCAGAATATTTATTATTAGCAACTGGTTCAGAAGTAAACTTAGCTATCGAAGCTGCTAAAGATCTAGAAGCACAAGGTAAAGGTGTACGTGTTGTTTCTATGCCAAACTGGAATGCATTTGATCAACAATCAGCTGAATATAAAGAGTCAGTATTACCAGCAGCAATCACTAAACGTGTTGCAATTGAAATGGGCTCTTCTCTAGGTTGGCATAAATATGTAGGTACTGAAGGTAAAGTCATTGGTATTGATGGCTTTGGTGCAAGTGCCCCTGGAGATTTAGTAGTTGAAAAATATGGCTTTACTAAAGAAAATGTTCTTAACCAAGTTCAATCACTTTAATAATTACTAAATTTGACAGTTAACACTAAGTGGTATGGGAGCTATTGTCCCATACCACTTTTTAGTTATTAGAGATGCTTATCCCATGTTTACAAATTGATTCTGTAATTGATATAATACTTTAGGTTAGGGCAATTATAAAATTCAGGTTCTCTTGAAATAGAGTACTAATTTTAGTAAAATGCATTAGGATAGGAAAGTGGGTGAAACAATGGTAACTTGGTTAGCAATTTTATTAATCGTGTTAGCACTTATACTTGGTTTAGTGGGTGGATTTTTCCTTGCAAGAAAATATATGATGGATTATCTTAAAAAGAACCCACCAATTAATGAAGAAATGCTACGTATGATGATGATGCAAATGGGTCAAAAACCATCTCAAAAGAAAATAAATCAAATGATGACAATGATGAATAAAAATCAAGAAGACGCTATGAAGAAAAAGAAATAGCGCGTCATTAAAGGGCTGATAGCTACTTACTCAAAGTAGTTATCAGCCCTTATTTTTGTCTGTGGTAGGGTTGTGGCAGGTTTTAATTTTTATTCTGAATAATTTTCTCTATATTCGTTATCTAGTAACGCAGAAATATTACTTTCGCTGTTCGGGTATAAATGTCCGTAGATGTTCGCTGTCGTCTACATATCTACGTGACCTAAATGTATAGATAGGGTTATACATACATACTTACATTTATCATTAATAGTCTTATGAATGAATACTTAATAAAAGCTATATATTATGTACTTATGACAGAAAGTATAAATGTAACAACAATAAGCACAATCATTTTAATATGTTATAAACAAATTGTTTTATGGAAAATCTGAAATGTTATCACGTTTATCATTTGAAACGTTTTTAATGAATTTATCATCTTCAAACAATAATCTATAGGAATAGTTTGAAATTATTGTATGCCAATTTGGAAATGTTTTTTAAATATTCAGAAAATATTTTGATTCAGAAAATCTTTTTGCTATAATGTTTAAACATAAGGGAGGTAGTAATAAGTGAAAGATGCCTATGAAATGGAAGATAAGGAAGTATTAGACCGTCTTGCCAATGTGCACATTAACTTTCCTGATGAGCAAGCATTCAAGAAATACCACAATGCTATGCAAATTCATGATATGAATTATTTAAGATTTACATTGAATAACGCATACTCTGCTTGTGACAATAAACAAGCATTGTAGATAAAAGCGATTTAAGTCTGAATGGACTTACATTTATTGCAAACCAAGTGCTTATAAAGCATTTGGTTTGTTTTTTTCGTGCTGAAAATGAGTCTTAAGTTATTTATATAGAAAATTAATGGGTATTTTAAACTATTTGGAATATGACAGAATTTTGAATTGAGATAAAACAACTGATAAAATCAAAATTTAATGATATACTGACCAAGTAATAAATCATCTTGTATAAACTTAAAGAAGGTGTCAACGTGTTATATTTAATCTTTTCTATTTTATTTGCATTTTTGATGGGAATTGCTGTCATTATAATCAGAATGAAAGCACAACAATTTCCAGTAAATGAAAAGAAAATTATATTACCGCCATTTTTTATGGCTACAGGAGCATTAATGTATGTAGTGCCCTATTTTAGACTGACAGGATTAGAAATTATTGAATGTATTGTGTTGGGCGTAGTATTTTCTACGATATTGATGTGGACTTCTAGATTTGAAACACATGGTAGTGAAATATATATGAAACGTTCCAAGGCTTTCCCAATTATACTTATATCATTGTTATTGGTTCGTACATTAATTAAGATATTTATTAGTAATAAGATTGATCCAGGTGAAATTGCAGGTATGTTTTTCTTATTAGCTTTTTGTATGATAGTTCCATGGCGCTTAGCGATGTTATATAAATATAGGAAAGTTAAACAAACACTAATTCAATAGTTCGTATGCCGTTTATCTCGTGGATAAACGGTTTTTTTATAGACTTGCGATAGCTTTCAAAATATATTATGATATATATACGAACAAACGTTCTTATAAGGGGTGTAAATATGAAGATTATACATACTGCTGACTGGCATCTTGGCAGAATAATCAATGGCAAATCATTATTAGAAGATCAAGCATATATATTAGAGCAATTTATCGATGAAATGGAGCAGCAGCAACCTGATGTCATCGTTATAGCGGGCGATTTATATGATACAAGCTATCCGAATAAAGAAGCGATATTGCTATTGGAACATACGATTAGACGACTTAATTTGGATATGGGAATCGCAGTTATTATGATAAGTGGTAATCACGATAGTAAAGAACGTTTGCATTATGGGTCAACTTGGTTTGAAAAATCAAATTTATTTATACGAACAAGTTTAGATAATATCAATAAACCAATTACTATAGCTAATGTTGATTTTTATACTTTGCCATTTGCAACAGTTAACGAAGTGCAGCAATTCTTTGATGACGATAGTCTGGAAACTCATCAACAATGCTTAGCAAAATCATTATCCTACATAAATCAATCACTAAATAAAGAGAAACTAAATATTTTAATTGGTCATTTAACAGTTCAAGGTGGTTTACGTTCTGAGTCAGAGCGTCCTTTAACTATTGGAACAGTTGAATCTGTTGAGGCTGATAGCTTTAAACAATTTGATAGAGTGTTGTTAGGACATTTACATCATCCTTTTAGTATTGAATCGGATTACATAAGTTATAGCGGTTCATTATTACAATATTCATTTTCAGAGGTGAATCAACCTAAAGGTTACAAGTGTCTTGAAATTATTGACGGTGCAATTGTAAAAGAACAATTTATAAAAATGCAGCCATTAAGAAAGTTAGAAGTAGTAAGTGGTGATTATGAAGATGCTATACAAGAAAGGTTAAATGTTAATAATAAAGATAATTATTTACATTTTAAATTAAAGCACATGTCTCATGTAAATGATCCGATGATGCATTTAAAGCAGGTTTACCCTAATACTTTAGCATTAACGAATGAAACATTTGACTTCAATACGCCGCTTTATGAAAGAAATGAAGAGATACAAAAGTTAAATGATGAGGAAATCATCTCTCGATTTTACGAATATATAACTGATGAGGGGTTAACTGAAACACAAAATACTAAACTTGAAGCAGTATTAAATGACATGCTTGAAGGGGGTTCAACAAAATGAGACCATTGACATTAAAATTAAATAATTTCGGTCCTTTTTTGCAAGAAACCATTGATTTTGATAATGTTCGTAACAATCAATTGTTTTTAATTAGTGGAAAGACTGGTTCTGGTAAGACAATGATCTTTGATGCTATGGTATATGCTTTATTTGGTGAGGCATCAACAAATGATAGACAAGAAGGCGATTTAAGAAGTCACTTTGCAGATGGTAAGTCACCCATGTCTGTAGAATTTGAATTTAAATTGAAGAAAGCAAAGTTTAAAATAGTGAGACAAGGCGCATTTGTCAAAGAAGGTAATAAAAATAAAACCCTTGGTCAATTAGCTGTCTATCAGTTAGAAGATGATGTATATTCATTGAGAGAAAGTAAGATTATCCAAGGGAATAATTTTATTAAAGAATTGTTAGGTGTGAATGCTGAACAGTTTAGACAGTTATTTATTTTACCTCAAGGTGAATTTAAGCGATTCTTACTTTCAAGAAGTAAAGAAAAGCAATCAATTTTAAGGACACTATTTAACAGTGAACGCTTTGAACAAATTCAAAAAAGATTGATAGATGAGGTCTCAGAAGTTCGAACTTTAATTGAGAAACGATACAATAGTTTGGAAAATAATTGGCAAGATATTAATGCATTTGAAGACGATCTATTGAATCAATATAAATTAATTAACTCTAGACAAACAAATAGAATACTTGAAGTGCTTCCTGAATTTACTGATAAAGGCCAGTCAATACAACAAGGACTTATAGAGGTTAAAGCAAAGCAGGAATCAGCAGTTCAAACAATTAAGGACAATTTAGAGTTAAATTTAAAATTAGAAAAAGATCTAGCTATGTTAGATCAAAAACAACAAGAATTAGAAAATCTTAAACAAAGGCAACAAGATATTTCGGAAAAAACACAATTATTAAATGATTTAAATGAAGTAAAGCCACTAGTTAATTTAATTGAATCACAAGAAAAACAACATAGTAAAAAAGAACAATTACTTAAAAATATCGATGATAAATCAATATTGATTGCTAAAATACAAGACCGTTTAGATAAACAACAAGACGATTTATCTAATTATAAAAATGGTCAACCTGAAATAGATAGTAAAAGAAAATTTTTAGAAAAATGTAGTCTGTTTTATGAAAAGAAAGACAAATACCAACAAGCATATACTCAGTTAACAGAAGCGACAGTGGCACTGGAACGCATTATTGAACAACATCAACATAAACAAGAAGAAGTTGCAACTTTAATTGAACAATTGAATCATCGTAAACCGAATTATGCAAAGGTAGATACTATATCTACATCAATATTTGAACTTAATATGAAAATAAAGGAATTAAAGAATAATGAAATGCATAAATTAGAATACGATAGATTAGTTGCTAAAAAAGAAAGTTATGCACAACAATTGAAGGAAAAACAAAGTGAAATTAAAGAATTGGAACAAGCATTTCAACAAATCGACAAAACGAATTTAGATTTAAATAATAAACAAGAGCTTATTGCAACTATTCAAGCTGCCGTTCAATCTGGTGATACGTGTCCGGTTTGTGGTAAAGAGGTAGACAGTCTAGAACAACATATTGATTTTGATGAATTAACAAACAGACATCAGAAGTTAGCTGATATTGAGCAAGAAAAATCACAACAAATTGAATTACGAATAAAGTTAGAAAGTGATTTAAATGCCATTGAGGAGCAATTGAGCAAATATGATAAAGCTGCATTAGAGGATACGGATTATAAATCTTTAGAGAAAAAATTGTATGCAAAACAACAAGATAAAGTTACATTAGTAGAAGAAAATAAACAAATTGAACAAATTCAAGATCAACTATCAAAAGCACAAGAACGTTTGCATCATTTAGAATTAGAGCAAAAATCCATTAAACATCAAGTTGAAACACATGAAATTGCAATTAATGATTTCGAAGTAACGACACAATATAATAATGTGGAAGATTTTGTAACAATCTATAAAGAAAATTTAGATAGTGTAAATGCACATGATGTGCGTGTTAAAGATTTAGAATCAAGAATCCAACAAGACAAGACGAATTTAACATTAGAAACTAATAATAAATCCTACATGCAACAAAGTATGAATGAATTAAATGATGAAATTAATACATTAGATAACAAAATCAATGAAGAAATGGCAAAGTTTGGTTTTTCAACGTTCAATGAAGTGCAAGAAAAGATATCCAAAATACCTGAAAAAGAACAATTAGAGGTTGAAATTGAACAATATAATAAAGCTAAACAAAGTTTAGAATTAGCAATTGCAGAGTTTAGTTCAATGACTCGTGATAAAGAATTGCAAGATATAGATCGTCTTCGTGAACAATATGAAAATGAGCAGCAAAAGTTTGACTTGGTTGCAAGTGAATTGAGTAAACATGAATATAAAATGGAATTTAATGTACAGAAAATCAATGAAATTGAAAAGATTATAAATCAATTAGAAGAAGAATTAAAAGAGCAACAAGAAATATTCCAACTATCTGAAATATTATCTGGACAAAATAATTTGAAATTAACTTTAGAGAATTATGTACTCATTCATTATTTGGAAAGAATATTAGCGCAAGCAAATCAGCGTCTATCACTAATGACAGGCCAACGTTATCGTCTATCAAGAAGGCAACAGGTATCGAAAGGTTATAGTGGTTTAGAAATTGAAGTGTTTGATACGTATTCAAATCAAACTAGACACATTACTTCATTATCTGGTGGAGAAACATTCCAGGCATCCTTAGCACTAGCGCTTGGATTAAGTGAAGTTGTTCAAGAAGAATCAGGTGGTATTACGTTAGAATCAATGTTTGTAGATGAAGGTTTTGGTACTTTGGATCAAGAAACATTAGAAACAGCACTTGATACTTTAATGAGTTTAAAATCAACGGGACGTATGGTTGGAATTATTTCGCATGTTAGTGAATTGAAGCAACGTATTCCACTTATATTAGAAGTGCAATCAGACAATTATCAAAGTATTACGAAATTTAAACAACAATAATAATTATCATAAAATTAAATTAATATTGAAACGTGGCGAACCTTTTGTAATGCTTCACCAATGGTTTGCTTATTTCATAAATAAAACACCCCAGTAAATGCGCTGTATAGCATTTACTGGGGTGTTTGCTAGAAACATTGCTCTAGACTTGTACATAAACTTCACATTTATAAGAAGTCTATGTAGTAGCAAAATATAAATTAATTTTTTTCACGTAATAGATCACGGATTTCAGTAAGCAATACTGTGTTTTCTTCGATTTCTTCCTCTTCTTCTTTTCTCATCAATGTATTTGCAATTTTCACGAAAATGAATAAAGCAAAAGCAATAATAATGAAGTCGATGATAGATTGAACGAACATACCGTATTTAATACCCATGAATGACCAACTTTTAGCAAAATCAATTGTACCAAAGATTAAACCAATTAACGGCATAATAATGTATGTAACTAAAGCGGTAACGATTTTATTGAATGCTGCTCCCATAACTACGGCAACTGCTAAATCTAGTACATTTCCTTTTAAAGCAAACTCTTTAAATTCTTTTAACATTTTATTAACCTCACTTATTTTTTAAAACATAAAAATTATTATACAAGATAAATTTAAAATAGAACATACTTTTTTTAGTTGAATTTGATAATAATACATGTGTTTGTTATTCTAATAAATGATGAAACTAATGTGGATTTATTATGTTGTTTAAAATTCTACATTAGTTTTTGCAATTAAATATGACTAGAAAGGGAGTAATTATTTATGAATTCTTCTGAAAAACATGCAAATGGTAGGAAGATTTCTCCGGTTTTTATCTATAGTGCTATAATTGTCGCAATTGTTGTACTTATTGGTGCGATTTTACCAGAACAGTTTGATACAATTACGAACAATATTAAACTATGGATAACTGAAAAACTTGGTTGGTACTACTTAATTCTTACAACGTTTATCGTCTTCTTTTGTATCTTCTTAATTTTCAGCCCAATCGGGAAATTGAAATTAGGAAAGCCAAATGATAAACCAGAATTCAACACTGTATCTTGGTTTGCGATGTTATTCAGTGCTGGGATGGGAATTGGTCTTGTATTCTATGGTGCTGCTGAACCTATGGCAGACTTTGCATCACCACCAAATGCAGATCCAAAAACAACAGCAGCTTACACTGAAGCATTGCGTTCTACATTCTTCCACTGGGGATTCCATGCATGGGCTATTTATGGTGTAGTTGCCTTAGCCTTAGCATATGCTCAGTTTAGAAAAGGTGAGGCAGGACTTATTTCAAGAACATTGCGTCCTTTATTAGGGAACAAAGTAGAAGGTCCGATTGGGACAATCATTGATGTATTAGCCGTGTTTGCAACGGTTGTCGGTGTTGCCGTATCTTTAGGAATGGGTGCACTACAAATCAATGGCGGACTTAACTACTTATTTGGAATTCCAAATAATGTTTGGGTTCAAGCAATTATTATTGTTGTTGTAACAATTTTATTTATAATGAGTGCTTGGTCAGGATTAAGTAAAGGTATTCAATATTTAAGTAATTTAAATATTTCGCTAGGTGCAATCTTGATGATTGCTGTGTTAATCATTGGACCAACTGTACTTATTTTGAATATGATGACAAGTTCAACAGGTAGTTTGTTGAATTCATTCTTATTAAATACATTTGATACAGCTGCACAAAATCCACAAAAACGTGAATGGATGTCTAGCTGGACACTTTACTATTGGGGTTGGTGGTTAAGCTGGAGCCCATTCGTAGGTATATTCATAGCACGTGTATCAAAAGGACGTTCAATTAGAGAATTTATTGCTGGTGTATTATTAGTGCCAGCATTAGTAAGTTTTGTTTGGTTCAGTGTGTTTGGTGTATTAGGTATTGAAACTGGTAAGAAACACCCTGAATTATTCAAGATGACTGCGGAAACACAATTGTTTGGTGTGTTTAACCATATTCCATTGGGAATGGTATTATCTATAATTGCTTTAGTATTAATAGCATCATTCTTTATCACATCAGCCGATTCAGCAACATTTGTACTAGGTATGCAAACAACTTATGGTTCGTTAGAGCCTTCTAATGTTGTAAAAGTGACTTGGGGAATTGCGCAATCACTGATTGCATTTGTATTATTATTCGCTGGTGGTGGCGACGGTGCTAAAGCACTAAACGCAATTCAAAGTGCTGCTATTATAAGTGCCTTGCCATTCTCCTTTGTAGTAATTATGATGATGATTTCATTCTATAAGGATGCAAATAAAGAACGTAAATTCTTAGGATTGACGTTGACACCTAATAAACACCGTCTTCAAGAATATGTTCAACATCAACAAGATGATTTTGAAGACGATATTATACATCGTCGTAGCTCTATTAGAGAACAAGAAAAATCTGAACAATAATTTATATTAATTTAATTTTCCCTCATTTTAAATTGTTATAAATAGCGGGCATTAATTGTTACGCATTTATAACCTTTTAAATGGGGGATTTTAATTTTTGAATATACATACTTATTAAAAAATCAAGGACGAAGCTTCTGAAGAAAAATGATAATGATTCTCAATTGATAAAAATAACTTATTACACTAACGTTTTAACATAAGCACAACTTATACATACTGATTGAAAATTCAAAACTAAATTATGAAGTTTTCTAACTTTATCCAGTTGTTTTAAATTACATATAATTATACAATTTAAGTAACGGCATATATTAATAAAAACTTTCAGGGGGGATTTATATGGCTTCAAATATTAAGCAACAAGCTAAAAAAACGTTTGACCTTAATGGTAAAACGTACACGTATTATGATTTGAACACTTTAGAAGAACAAGGTTTTACTAAAGTATCGAAATTGCCATATTCAATTAGAGTATTATTAGAATCAGTATTGAGACAAGAAGACGGATTTGTTATTACAGATGAACACATTAAAGCATTATCTGAATTTACAGAAGGTGCTGATGGTGAAGTTCCATTTAAACCATCTCGTGTTATCTTACAAGACTTCACAGGTGTTCCTGCTGTTGTTGACTTGGCTTCATTACGTAAAGCGATGAATGACGTAGGTGGAGATTTAAACAAAATTAATCCAGAAGTACCAGTTGATTTAGTTATCGACCACTCAGTACAAGTAGATAGTTATGCCAACCCAGATGCATTAGAACGAAATATGAAATTAGAATTTGAACGTAACTATGAACGTTACCAATTCTTAAATTGGGCTACGAAAGCGTTTAATAACTATAGCGCCGTACCACCAGCAACAGGTATCGTACACCAAGTTAACTTAGAGTACTTGGCAAATGTTGTACATGCTCGTGAAGTTGATGGCGAAACAGTTACATTCCCAGACACATTAGTGGGTACTGACTCACATACGACAATGATTAACGGTCTAGGCGTATTAGGATGGGGTGTAGGTGGTATTGAAGCAGAAGCAGGTATGCTTGGTCAACCATCATATTTCCCAATTCCAGAAGTAGTTGGGGTTAGACTTTCAAATGCATTACCACAAGGTTCAACTGCAACGGACTTAGCATTACGTGTTACTCAAGAATTACGTAAAAAAGGTGTTGTTGGTAAATTTGTTGAATTCTTCGGACCAGGGGTACAACATTTACCTTTAGCTGACCGTGCAACAATTGCCAATATGGCACCTGAGTATGGTGCGACTTGTGGTTTCTTCCCAGTTGATGAAGAAGCATTAAAATATTTAAGACTAACAGGTCGTGCAGACGATCAAATCGATTTAGTTAAAAAATATTTAGAAGAAAATAGTATGTTCTTTACTGTAGATAAAGATGAACCTGAATATACAGATGTAGTTGAATTAGATTTATCAACTGTTGAAGCTTCATTATCAGGTCCTAAACGTCCACAAGATTTAATTTTCTTAAGCGACATGAAGAAAGAATTCGAAAAATCAGTTACTGCTCCAGCTGGTAACCAAGGTCATGGATTCGATGAAAGTGAATTTGATAAGAAAGCAACTATTAACTTTAAAGATGGTTCGACTTCAGAAATGAAAACAGGTGACATTGCGATTGCTGCAATCACATCATGTACGAATACATCAAACCCTTACGTTATGTTAGGTGCGGGTCTTGTTGCCAAGAAAGCAATCGAAAAAGGCTTAAAAGTACCTGAATATGTAAAAACTTCATTGGCGCCAGGTTCTAAGGTTGTAACAGGTTATTTAAGAGATGCTGGTTTACAAACATACTTAGATGAATTAGGTTTCAACTTAGTAGGTTATGGTTGTACAACATGTATCGGTAACTCTGGTCCATTGCTTGAAGAAATTGAAAAAGCAATTGCTGACGAAGATTTACTTGTTACTTCAGTACTTTCTGGTAACCGTAACTTTGAAGGACGTATCCATCCATTAGTAAAAGCTAACTATTTAGCATCTCCACAATTAGTTGTTGCCTATGCGTTAGCTGGTACAGTAGATATTGATTTACAAAATGAACCACTTGGTAAAGGTAAAAATGGAGAAGATGTATATCTTAATGATATCTGGCCAACAATTAAAGAGGTTGCTGACACTGTAGATAGTGTTGTTACTCCAGCTTTATTTAAAGAAGAATATGAAACGGTTTATAACAATAACGAAATGTGGAATGAAATTGATGTTACTGATAAACCATTATATGACTTTGATCCTGAATCAACATATATTCAAAATCCATCATTCTTCCAAAACTTATCAAAAGAGCCAGGTAAAATTGAACCATTAAATCAATTACGTGTAATGGGTAAATTTGGTGATTCAGTAACAACTGACCATATTTCTCCAGCAGGTGCTATCGGTAAAGATACGCCGGCCGGTAAATATTTATTAGAGCATAATGTACCAATTCGTGAATTTAACTCTTATGGTTCTCGTCGTGGTAACCATGAAGTAATGGTACGTGGTACTTTTGCAAACATTCGAATTAAAAACCAATTAGCACCAGGTACAGAAGGTGGATATACAACATATTGGCCAACTGGTGAACAAATGTCTATCTTTGATGCAGCAATGAAATACCGTGAAGATGGTACTGGATTAGTTGTATTAGCAGGTAATGACTACGGTATGGGTTCTTCACGTGACTGGGCAGCAAAAGGTACAAATTTATTAGGTGTTAAAACAGTAATTGCACAAAGTTATGAAAGAATTCACCGTTCTAACTTAGTAATGATGGGTGTATTACCTTTACAATTCCAAGAAGGCGAATCTGCAGATAGTTTAGGTATCGATGGTACTGAAATTATTTCAGTTGACGTTAACGAAGATGTAAAACCACATGACTTAGTTAAAGTTCAAGCTAAGAAAGAAAATGGCAAAGTAATTGAATTTGAAGCAATTGCTCGATTCGATTCAAATGTAGAATTAGATTATTACCGTAACGGTGGTATCTTACAATTAGTATTGAGAAATAAATTAGCTCAATAATGAATAATTAGTGAGTGAAAATGATTTGTATCAAGCTGTATTAGCAATATGCTAGTACAGCTTGTTTATGTTACCATTGTCATATATGAACAATTGAAAAGAGGATATCGAGAAATGATTTATAGTATAACTGAAATAGAATCACGCTACCAAGAAACGGATCAAATGGGTGTGATTTATCATGGGAATTATCCGACATGGTTTGAAGTTGCGCGTACGGATTATATTAGTAAGTTAGGGTTTAGTTATAAAGAAATGGAAGATTCAGGTGTAATCTCTCCTGTTACAGATATTGAAATCAAGTATATTAAGTCAATTACTTATCCTGAAAAGGTGAAAATCAAAACCTGGGTTGAAAAATATACAAGATTGCGTTCAAAGTATCGGTATGAAATATATAATGAAGCAGGGGAATTAGCAACGACGGGATCAACGGTATTGACGTGTATTACAAAGTCAGACTTTAAACCAGTCCGTTTAGATAAAGCATTCCCAGATTGGCATAATACATATCAAAGTATAGAATGCCGAAATAAAGCGGGAGAATCACTTGAGATTTGATTTGAATTAAACAGCGAACATGACCAACATAATATAATAATTTAAAAGATGGCCGTTCATCATAATATGAGCGACCATCTTTTATATAAATTGCAAAATAATTTGCATTAAAATGTATACTTGAATGAGTGTTGCAATGACGTTTGAACTCAATGAAAGTAGATTATAAATATTGTTGAACTGAACTTAACATCAACATGATTTAGAATTCAACTCAAATATCATCATTACTTATTGTTTAGAATACGAGATTTCATCAATGCCATCATTCACATCGATGAATAAATTGTCATCTTGGAAATACCATAAGTCTTTTTCTGCAATTACGACATTTAAACCTTGGTAATTATTCTCATATCCAATCTCTAAGTCATTTTTACGATCAACACTAAATGCAGGACTAAATCCTTGTTTCAACTGGAATTCTCCACCATAACGAACGAAGAATTGTAAGACTTTATCATCTTCTGGTAAATCTAGTTCTTCTTTAAACCAAGATACAGCATTGTCTGAAAGTTCTATACCCATAATTAAAGTCTCCTTTCGGTTCACAAGTGGTTCACTTATGACAATTAGTTACTAATTTTTAAATTAGTATTATATTCATTACCCAATTTGGATAATGTTAAAAGCAGTATAACATAATTTTTCGATTAATTTTCTAATAAACGCTTTGTTTTAGCTAATTTTACTAAAAATCATGCTAATGACCTATATAAATAGTATAATAGAATAATGTAGAAAAAGATGTTAAGACATATGGGGCAATATAATAAAAAAACTGAAGATAATTATACCTTCAGTTCTGATAAAAATTTATTCCCTTTTTAATTGTAACGTGGTTTTTGTAATAGTTACATCCATTTAATCTTAGGTTCTTCGCCTTTAAATATCCTTACAATATTTGAACGGTGTCTGATAATAAGTAATACACCAACGCCGATACTAACCACAAACAAAATGTAGTCTCTAATGACTAGCGCGCCAATGATACAACAAATTGATGCAATGATACTTGATAGCGATACATACTTTGTTAAATACAAAATTCCAAAGAAAATTGCTGCTAATATTAATAATAAGACAGGATTGATACCAAGTATGACACCAGCACTTGTAGCTACTGCTTTGCCACCTTTAAATCCTAAGTATACCGGATAAACATGGCCTAGAATTGCAAATGCTCCAACAATTAGACCGTTTGTGAAGAATGTGCTAATCGCACCATCTGCATGTACAGGTAACCATAAAGGAAAGAAAACGACAATAAATCCTTTGAAAATATCTAAGAAAGTAACTAAGAATCCAGCTGGCTTTCCTAATACTCTAAAGCTATTTGTCGCGCCAGTGTTACCACTACCAAATTGTCTAATATCTTTTTTGAAAAATAATTTTCCTATTACATAGCCACTTGGAAAAGCACCAATAAGGTAACTTAGTATTAACATGATTATTATCATCATATTCAATTACACATCCTTTAATGACATTAAAAACATTTTATCACATAAGAGGACCTTTAGACGAATAAAAATTAAAAAGAAATGAATAAACATTTAAATATTCATTTGGTGCTTGCATTTTATCTAGATTTATATAAAAATAACTATTGTATAGTTTTAATAACGAACGTACGTTTGTAGGAGGGCGAAACGATTGGCAATGAATAAACAAAATAATTACTCGGATGATTCCATACAGGTTCTTGAGGGATTAGAGGCCGTTAGAAAAAGACCTGGGATGTATATTGGTTCTACCGATAAACGTGGTTTACATCATTTGGTGTATGAAGTTGTCGATAATTCCGTCGATGAAGTATTAAACGGTTTTGGAAATGAAATCGCAGTTACAATAAACAAAGATGAGAGTATTACAATTGAGGATAATGGACGAGGTATGCCAACAGGAATTCATGCATCAGGTAAACCAACTGTTGAAGTTATCTTCACTGTACTTCATGCAGGTGGTAAATTTGGACAAGGTGGATACAAAACTTCTGGTGGTTTACATGGTGTAGGTGCGTCAGTAGTAAATGCATTGAGTGAATGGTTAGAGGTTGAAATTCATAGAGATGGTATGATCTATCAACAAAGTTTTAAAAATGGTGGTATACCCGCATCAGGATTAGTGAAAAAGGGCAAGACTAAAAAAACAGGTACGAAAGTAACCTTTAAACCCGACGGAGAAATATTTAAAACATCAACGTCATTTAATTACGAAACATTAAGTGAACGTTTACAGGAATCAGCATTTTTACTTAAGAATTTAAAAATACAACTTAAAGATTTACGCGCTGGTAAAGAACGTGAAGATGTTTATCACTATGAAGAAGGAATTAAAGAATTTGTTGCATACGTTAATGAGGGAAAAGAAATATTACATGACGTGGCATTATTTAGTGGTACAGCAAATAATATTGAAGTTGAAGTTGCGTTTCAATATAACGATCAATATTCAGAGAGTATATTGAGCTTTGTTAATAATGTGCGTACTAAAGACGGAGGTACACATGAAGTTGGTTTCAAGACTGCAATGACACGTGTGTTTAATGAATATGCACGTCGAATTAATGAATTGAAAGCAAAGGATAAGAATTTAGATGGTAATGACATTCGAGAAGGTTTAACAGCAATTATTTCAATTCGAATACCTGAAGAACTGCTCCAATTCGAAGGACAAACAAAGTCTAAATTAGGTACAAATGAAGCTAGAAGTGCCGTTGATTCAGTTGTAGCAGAAAAACTACCATACTATCTTGAGGAAAAGGGGCAACTTTCTAAAGCGTTAGTTAAGAAAGCTGTTAAGGCACAACAAGCTCGTGAAGCTGCACGTAAAGCAAGAGAAGATGCACGTTCAGGAAAGAAAAATAAACGTAAAGACACGTTGTTATCTGGGAAGCTAACGCCGGCCCAAAGTAAAAATACTGAGAAAAAAGAACTGTATTTAGTTGAGGGTGATTCTGCTGGTGGATCTGCAAAATTAGGTAGAGATCGAAAATACCAAGCTATCTTACCATTAAGAGGTAAAGTGATAAATACAGAAAAAGCTAGACTGGAAGATATTTTCAAAAATGAAGAGATTAATACGATCATTCATACCATAGGCGCAGGTGTAGGAAATGAATTTAAGATTGAGGATAGCAATTACAATCGCGTTATTATTATGACTGATGCCGATACAGATGGTGCGCATATTCAGATATTATTACTTACTTTCTTCTTTAAATATATGAAACCGTTAGTTGAAGCGGGGAGAGTATTTATTGCATTACCTCCATTATATAAATTGGAAAAAGGTAAAGGCGCTTCGAAGAAAGTTGAATATGCATGGACGGATGAAGAATTAGAAAAGCTACAAAAGAAACTTGGTAAAGGATTTATGTTGCAACGATACAAAGGTCTTGGTGAAATGAATGCCGATCAACTTTGGGAAACAACAATGAATCCTGAAACAAGAACTTTGATCAGAGTGCAAGTGGACGATGAATTACGTTCATCTAAACGTGTGACAACGTTGATGGGTGATAAAGTTGCGCCACGTCGTGAATGGATTGAAAAGCATGTTGAATTTGGACTTCAAGAAGATCAAAGTATATTAGATAATAATGAAATTCAAATTTTAGAACAGGAAAATCCTAATGAGGAGGAAGTAAATTGAGTGAAATAATCCAAGATTTATCACTTGAAGATGTTATTGGAGATCGTTTTGGTAGATATAGTAAATACATCATTCAAGAGCGTGCTTTGCCAGACGTAAGAGATGGACTCAAACCTGTTCAAAGACGTATTTTATATGCAATGTTTTCAAGCGGAAATACATTTGATAAAAATTTCCGTAAAAGTGCCAAGACGGTCGGTGACGTAATTGGACAATTTCACCCGCATGGTGACACATCCGTTTACGATGCAATGGTGCGATTGAGCCAAGATTGGAAATTACGCCATGTATTAATAGAAATGCAAGGTAATAATGGTAGTATCGACAATGATCCAGCAGCAGCAATGCGTTATACTGAGGCTAAGTTGAGTCGTATTTCTGAGGAATTACTTAGAGACATTAATAAAGAAACCGTACCATTTATGCCGAACTATGATGATACAACGATGGAACCAATGGTGTTACCTGCAAGATTACCGAATTTGTTGATTAACGGCAGTACTGGTATTTCATCTGGTTACGCGACGGATATACCACCTCATAATTTGGGTGAAGTCATTCAAGCGACATTAAAGTATATTGATAATCCAGATATTACAGTAAGCCAGTTAATGAAATATGTTAAAGGTCCAGACTTCCCAACAGGTGGCATTATTCAAGGGATTGATGGAATTAAAAAGGCATATGAATCTGGTAAAGGTAAAATCATTGTCCGTTCTAAAGTTGATGTTGAAGAACTTAGAAATGGACGTAAAGAATTAATTGTTACTGAAGTACCTTATGAAGTGAATAAGAGTGCATTAGTTAAGAAAATGGATGAATTACGTGCCGACAAAAAAGTAGATGGTATTGTTGAGGTACGTGATGAAACAGATAGAACGGGTTTACGTATTGCAATTGAATTGAAGAAAGATGTAAATAGTGAAGCTGTAGCTAACTATTTATACAAAAATACTGATTTACAAGTTGCTTATAACTTTAATATGGTTGCAATCAGTGAAGGCAGACCTAAGTTAATGGGCATTCGTGAAATAATTGATAGTTATTTAAATCATCAAATTGATGTGGTGACAAAACGTACACGCTTTGAATTAGATCATGCTGAAAGCCGTATGCATATTGTAGAAGGTTTAATGAAAGCTTTATCAATATTAGATGAAGTGATTCAATTAATTCGTAATTCTAAAAATAAAAAGGATGCGAAGGAAAACTTAGTTGACAAATATGCTTTTACTGAAGCACAAGCTGAAGCAATCGTTACATTACAATTGTATAGATTGACCAATACTGATATTGTACAACTTCAGGATGAACATGATGAGTTAAAGGCATTAATTGATAGACTGAAAAATATCTTAGATAATCATGATGCATTATTAACAGTTATTAAAGAAGAGCTAACAGATATTCGCAAACGTTTTAAACAAGAACGTCTTTCTAAAATTGAAGCGGAAATTACAGAAATTAAGATTGATAAAGAAGTGATGATTCCTAGCGAGACTGTAGTAATGAGTATTACGAAGCATGGCTACATTAAACGTACATCTCTACGTAGTTTCAACGCAAGTGGTATAGATGAGATTGGTGTTAAAGATGGAGACGCATTGTTAAAACAACAAGAAATGAATACACTTGATACGGTCTTAGTGTTTACAAACAAAGGACGATATTTATTTATTCCGGTTTATAAACTAGCTGACATTAAATGGAAAGACTTAGGCCAACATGTTTCGCAAATTGTCCCAATCGACGAAGGTGAATATGTTATTGATATTTATGGTGAAAGTGATTTTAAACCTGAAGCGTATTATATTTTAGCTACTAAAAATGGCATGATTAAGAAAAGTAATGTGTCTATGTTTAAAACGTCGCGCTATAATAAGCCTTTAGTTGCCATGAAATTAAAGGATAACGATGAAATTATTGATGTAATGCGTATTTCTAAAACTCAGTTACTGACAGTGATTACCAATAAAGGTATGTCATTAACATACAGTAGTGAAGAATTGTCAGATACTGGACTAAGAGCAGCTGGCGTGAAATCAATCAACTTGAAAAATGAAGATTTCGTTGTGTTAACACAAATTATTTCTGAACCAAATACTATTCTAATGGCAACACAACGTGGATCATTAAAACGAATAAGCTTCAAGATATTACAAGAAGCTAAACGTGCACAACGCGGTATTACGTTATTGAAAGAACTTAAAAAGGCGCCACATCGTATCGTTGCAGCTAAAGTAGTGAACCCTGAAGATAAGAACTACACGATTTATTCTTCTAAAGATCAAGAAACAGGGTTGATTTCAGATATTCATTTATCTGAACAATATACGAATGGTAGTTTTATCGTAGATGTTACCGACTTCGGTGAGGTCGAAGGATTAGATTTAAAATAAAATTAAAAAAATTGTTAGTAAATTCTTCTATAGAATGATAAAATAATGACATATGCAATATAATTGAACCCAAGAGATTTATGGTTAGTTATAGATATCAAATGGAATGATTCGATTCTATTTATTGTCTATTAACTTTGCAAGTATATTATCGCTTTTAAAAGAGATAATACGGCTTGTGATAATACTATAAATCTCTTGATTTTATTATGAATTTTAAATAGTAGATTTGAGGGATAAAAGTGAGAGATTTTGATGGTTTAATTCCGGATTGGTTTAAAGATTTCGTCCAAGTCGGTAATGATTTGATTTGGTCTCAGTACCTAATTGGGTTACTGATAACTGCCGGTATTTTCTTTACAATTGGGTCTAAGTTTGTTCAATTGAGATGGATTCCTGAAATGTTTCGTGCCATTGGTGAGAAACCTGAAACTTTAGATAATGGCAAGAAAGGTATCGCACCATTCCAAGCATTTGCAATTAGTGCAGCTTCTCGTGTTGGTACCGGTAATATAGCAGGTGTGGCTACAGCGATTGTTTTAGGTGGACCTGGCGCAGTTTTTTGGATGTGGATTATCGCCTTCATTGGTGCAGCAAGTGCCTTTATTGAAGCAACATTAGCACAGGTATATAAAGTGCCTGACGAAGATGGTGGTTTCCGTGGTGGACCAGCTTATTACATAACAAAAGGACTAAATCAAAAATGGTTGGGTATTGTATTTGCGGTATTGATTACAGTTACATTTGCTTTCGTATTTAATACAGTTCAATCTAATACAATAGCAGAATCATTAAAAACACAGTACAATGTGAGTCCAGTCATTACAGGTATTATATTAGCAATTTTAACGGCTGTTATTATCTTTGGTGGTGTAAGAAGTATTGCTACGATGTCATCTGTTATCGTTCCAATTATGGCAATACTTTACATCTTTACAGTTATTGTAATCTTAATATTAAATTTCGATCAAATCATTCCAATGATTACAACGATTATTAAAAGTGCATTTGGTCTAGAACAAGTAACAGGTGGTACAATTGGTGCTACAATTTTACAAGGTGTAAAACGTGGTTTGTTCTCAAACGAAGCAGGTATGGGTTCTGCCCCTAACGCAGCAGCAACAGCGGCGGCACCTCACCCAGTGAAACAAGGTTTAATTCAATCATTAGGTGTATTCTTTGATACAATGCTTGTTTGTACGTCAACAGCAATTATGATCTTATTATATTCTGGATTGAAGTTCGGTGAAGATGCACCACAGGGTGTAGCCGTAACACAGTCAGCACTCAATGAACACATTGGTAGCATTGGTGGTATATTCTTAACAGTGGCAATTGCTTTATTTGCATTCTCATCTGTTGTAGGAAATTATTACTATGGTCAATCAAATATTGAGTTTTTATCAAAAAATAAAGTTATCTTATTTATTTTTAGATGTCTTGTCGTTGTTTTAGTATTTATTGGAGCAGTAGCAAAAACGGATGTTGTATGGAGTACAGCTGATTTATTCATGGGCTTAATGGCCATTGTTAACTTAGTTGCAATTATAGGATTATCCAATATTGCATTTGCTGTAATGAATGATTATCAGAAACAACGTAAAGCTGGTAGAAAGCCAGTGTTTAGACCAGAAGAGTTGGAAATCAATTTATTTGGTATTGAAAGTTGGGGCATGAAAAAATAGAATAACAGTTAAATATTTATGTTAGTACTGTTTCAGCCTAACATAGAAAGACAATTGCTAGTGATCAATATAGCAATTGTCTTTTTTTTATAAAATTTAGTTGAGTTGTTGTTAATTTATTGAGTTAGCTTTGTGTAATATCTAATGGAGGTATGAGTTGCATAAAATAGCTTGGTCTATTATTCAAAATATACTATGTATGCTTTATGATTATAATTGTTACTGTATTCTATTTAAGATGAAGGAACCAACAATTTAATCATCGTTGTTGTTATTGCACATTAGGCAGTGATAAATATATTTTATACGTGCTTTTTTATGAATGAAGGCGATCTATTACTTCCAATTTTTTTAGTTTCAATATATAATTTTACTGACATATAAATAAGGATGAACAATATGAATGATTACTTAGTTACTAAAGTTTTAAATAATAATGTTATCATTTGCACAAAAGATATGCATGAGTACGTGTTGATTGCTAAAGGGATAGGGTTTAA
Source organism: Staphylococcus sp. 231237_7MaSpsaltlick (assembly GCF_043107035.1). Classification (NCBI taxonomy): domain Bacteria; kingdom Bacillati; phylum Bacillota; class Bacilli; order Caryophanales; family Staphylococcaceae; genus Staphylococcus; species Staphylococcus sp. 231237_7MaSpsaltlick. Next base: position 36,507 of record NZ_JBICNX010000020.1, on the reverse strand, counting down.
TAAAAAAGCTGGCATGACTATTCATAATCATCAATCTATTGAAAAGGTTTATGTACTAGATCAGAAATCGCAACAAGAATACTACAAATCTATTATTGAATATGCAGATGATCAACTTATACAAGCAGTTATTGATGCCGTTAATATTATAACGAGTTCGGAATTGACAATTGATAATCAACAACTCGTGGTCTCTGTTACGGATCATATTATTTTTGCTTATAAACGCTTAAAACAAGGTCAAGTTATAAATAATCCTTTTGTAGCTGAAACAAAGCAATTATACCAAACAGCTTATTCGATTGCGGAAAAGGTGATTTATAAATTAAATCATGTGTTGGATGTGAATTTTCCAGAAGATGAAATAGGATTTATCGCATTACACATAGCTTCAAATACTGAAACGGTTTCTCTTGAAGAAATTAAATCAATTAATCGACTTATTAATAAAAGTATTTTTATATTAGAGCATGATTTGAAAAGTGATATTGATAAAAATTCGGTTCAATATCAACGGTTTATTCGGCATATTCAATTTTTAATAAAGAGGTTGAGTAGTGGTGAGAATTTACAACATAATGGTGCGTTTGAAGCGTTATTAAAGGAGCAATATCCATTGTGTTATAATATTGCGCTCAAAATTATGAAGATGTTACAGCAAGAGTTAAAGGTTGAAATATATGAAGCGGAAATTACTTATCTTACGTTACATGTATATCATTTTATGGCAAATAAAAAATAAATGACGGTTGCTATTTTTTAATAACAATTGTTGCATTATTTTATATGCTTCCTTTAAAGTAGGCACTTAAAAAGTGAAATCTTTTAAGGGAGTCATTTTACTTGATATATGAAAATGAATTTAATCAATAAATGAGAAAAAGCAACGTACTGTGATAAAGGTGTACGTTGCTTTTCATTTCTTTATAATTCTAATATTCAGTTGAAAACTATTTCTTAATCACTAATTATATAAATTTCACTACATTTTCAAAAGTAGGCAATAAAAATAGAGATAATACTAAAAAAAGTACTATTGTGACATATAAAGAATTATGAGTATAAATTGGTTTTATAAATAATCATTAATTAGGATTTTAAATATTATTAATTTTGTTGGTTTTACATATAAAATGACGGCTTCTTTTCTTAAATCTAAAATAATGAGTAAAATATAGTAATTCGTATAACTTTAGAAATATTAATTTAAACTTTTTAAGAACTCAAATTTCTTTTCCAAATAAATATGAGAAGCTTTTGAACCCATATTATGGAACATGAATCCATGACCTTGTTCACTTTTCTTTATATCCGGTATATACAATTCTGATTTAACATTGTGTTCTTTTAATATATGATAATAATCTCTAGCTTGATCTGCGAATGTACCTGTGTTCCCGTCACTAATATAAGTAGGTGGAGATTCACTAGTAACTTTTTTTATCAAATTTATTTTATTGATTTTATCTTCATTTCCACTTACAACAGGCATATCGAAATAAGCAGCCATACTTTGACCAAAGATATAATCTGTTATTAAATTTTCTTTTTTTGTCTTGTGACCACGTGATGCATCAAGTGCTGGGGACTCTAAAACTAAAGCTTTTATGTTTTTAGATTTAATGACAGGCTTAATACCTGATTCTTTGGAATACTGTGGATTTGTTTGAATTGTTGTAAAATCGGCAGCTATAAATCCACCTGAGCTCCCACCTGCAAAAACTACTGAATCCATGTTTATTTTATACTTCTCATCATTTTTTTTCATGAAATTTACAGCTTCTGATAATTGATTAACTGGGGTCGGATGTACATATTGAGGTGCCAATGCATAGTTTATTGTTACTACATTAAACCCATGGTCTATCATTTTTTCATATTGTTTTAAAGTTGTATTTTGAGATGTGCTTGCGTTAGGATCACCACCCATAGAGTCGCCTTGGATAAAGCCTCCCCCATGAACATAAAAATACGTTGGTCGATTTTTATCAAAATGTCCAGTTGGTGTAATGATATTTAAATAACTTCTTGGATATTTATCACCATATTTAATATTTGTAGTTAATTGGTATTTTTTATCGATTATCATAGTTTTAGATGGAGGAGCATTATAGCTGTTTTTAGCACCTGTAGAATTTTGTAAAAATAAAGTAACTGGTTTAGGTGAAATTATACAGATGATTAATAGTATTGTAATGAATGTTAAAACTAATAGTGTAATCAGTTTTAGCCCTGTAACTAATATAGTCAATATAGCATGCTTGAATTTCCTTCTAATTCCTAAACCAATACTTAATAAGATAAATCCTGTAATAGATAGTGTGACTTGAGCGGCTAAAAATAGGGCTATTTTATTAAATAACATCCAAGTAATTTCAATTAAAATGAAAAATGTTGACAATAACATAATTACAGCAAATATTTTTCTATTAGTAAGCTGTTTTATGATTACCATATTAATTATTAGTGCAATAATTGATATGACACCTAGTGGTATAAGATAATTGATAAAAAATGCCTGTGACCAATTTAACAAAATAAAAAGCAAACCCATGATACTACTGTATATTTTGAATTTATTTCTCATTTTCTAATATTTCCTTTTCGATAATTTTAAGTTGTTTTGCTATTGTTGTTAAACTTTCGATAACTTTATCCCAATCTTTACCATCGAAGCCGTGTCCAATGGGCATTAATGTATTTATTAATTCATTTCTCTTAGTATTTAACAGTTCATGACCATATTTTGTTAATTTAATAAAAACAACTCTACGATCTTTTTTATTATATATTCGCTCAATATATCCTTTATCTACTAATCTACTGACAATAGCTGTGATAGAACTTTTTTTAACATTAAACTCTTTTGCCAATAAACTAGAAGTACAATCTTCTCTTGAATTTATTGCGTTCATTAAATTGAATTGATCTGATGTAATAGGACTATTGGCAAAGGCATCTTTTTGAATAACGTACATGCTATTCATCATTGATTGTGAAATTTGACTATACTTATCAATGTATTGTTCTAAAGTTTTTATATCCATTTGAGAACTCCTTTTATAATATAGTTTCATTCTCTAACTATTAGACTGTGAAATTAGTTTAATCTATATATTTAAAAGTGTCAATAATAGACAAACCAAATAGTGCTTATAACTTTACCAGTCGAAATTGTCCATCAGTAGTTCAAAAAGTGAAAATCTTGGTATTAATAAACAATAAAATTTGAGAATCAAAAGAGACCATTGTTGTTTGGAAATCGAGTAGTTTGGTACGAGACAAGGAGGAGTTAATCACATGAGTTAATCAACTTAACGAACGATTTGTGATATTTCATAGGATTATAAGAAAATATAATTATAGATAAATTATGTGCTACAGGACAATTAGTATTTCATTTATTCACAACGTTTTCAGAATTTGAACTTAATATAATTTTAGAGATTCTTCAGCTGATTGAATGGTAGTTCATGATACAGTGTGATAGGGGATTTGAAGAATTGAATAAGTAAGATTTGAGTTTACTCAAAACGCTTTATGATAATGGCACACCAATTAAGATAAATGAAAAAATGGCAATTTTAAATACAACAATTTATCGTTACATCTGAATATATGGTTAGTGTATAAATTTTAAAATTAATACTTAATAAACATAATGTAGTGAAATATATGTTTAGAGCAATGCTTATATGTTATTATGAATTTAATAACCAAGTATTTATGAGATTGACTGATAAATGTATGTTATTACTTCGTATGAAAAGGTCTTAATTAAATTATTTTACAGTTTATAAAGTATAATATGAGCTAAAGCAAAAATGTAATGTTTTATATTATTATCTGAAGTTGCTCATTCTACATAAACATTGCTATTAAGACTGCTTTAAGAATTAAATTAAGGTATGGTGAAGTAAATGAATCAAGAAACAAACACTAAGCAAGAAACAACTAAGCAAAAGAAAGACAGGCTCAGATTAAGTTTTCCAGAGACACGATTTATGAAATTTTTTGGTGGTAAAGATTTAATTTTTGGCCTCATTGTACTCATATTGGTCGGATTTGCGATTTTTATTTTTGACCAAGTATCTTATATTTTTAAACCATTTATTATTGTATTTAATACAATAGCTGCACCAATTATCGTTTCTATTATTTTGTACTATTTACTTAATCCTTTAGTTAATTTAATGGAACGTTATAATATTGGACGTGCATGGGGAGTTATTATTCTATTTTTACTAATTGTCGGTGTTATATCATTGGCGATTAATTTACTTATTCCTGTAATTGGCACTCAAATTAAAAGTTTTGGTCATAATTTTCCTCATTATGTTGATAAAGTAAATGGTTTAATTGATCGGATTACTAAATATTCGTTGATATCTAATTCTTATAGTCAAATTCAAGACCAACTTGATGCATTGTCTAAGAAGATTCCATCAATGATTTCAGATTACTTTAATGGTTTTGGTACTAAAGTGAAAAATGTAGCAGAAGCATTAGTAAATGTCGGTGTCGTTATTGCTACAACGCCATTTGTATTATTCTTTATGTTGAAGGATGGCCACAAATTCAAAGAATTTTCAACGAATTTAATGGCACCAAAATTTAGAAAAGATTTTCATGATCTATTGGATAAAATGAGTGAACAAGTTGGTTCTTATATTCAAGGACAAATTATCGTGTCATTCTGCATTGGTATTTTATTATTTATTGGTTATAGCATTATTGGATTGGATTATAGTTTAATTCTTGCTTGTATCGCCGCGGTCACAAGTGTCGTACCATATATTGGTCCAACGATTGCAATTTCACCAGCAATTATAATTGCTTTAATCACTTCGCCAATTATGTTATTAAAGTTAATTGTGGTATGGACTGCAGTACAATTTATAGAAGGGCACTTTATTTCACCAAATATCATGGGTAAAACATTGAAAATTCACCCACTTACAATTATCTTTATCTTATTAAGTGCGGGTAATTTACTCGGTGTCGTTGGTGTCATTCTTGGAATTCCAGCTTATGCAATCTTAAAGGTATTAGTTACTCATTTATTCTATCTTTATAAGCGTAGATATAATAAATATTATGGTGATGATGCTGGAGATTATGAAATTAAAGACGAAGAAGTCAATCGTTAATAAGATAGTTGTATAACTAGATAAATAGTTCGCTTGAATAGGCGATGTTGAGATATTCGTCAAAAAATGAAATCAGCTCGCAAATGAATGTTAAAAGTTCATTTGCGGGTTTTTTTAATGGAAAATATTTCAATTAAAATGTTGAAATCAACGTAATTGATTGGTAGTACTAAAGTTGAATATGATAATACAAATGATATAAACATAATAAGTATGACGATAACGATGAATCAAAATAACAACAATAAAACAAACAAAAATATTTTTAAGCATTAAAGCAATTTTATCAATATTAAATATGACATTATTGTTAGCTCATGATTGCTTAATTATATTTCTTTGACAATTATATTGTGGTATATTTTTTATGAATATATGAAACTCGTAGAAATGAAGTGAAAAAATGTCAAAGGAAGTAAGAAGTAAACTGCTCTCTGTATTAAAGGTTGTATTTGCAGTTGCTTTATTAAGTTTTGTGATTTTTACATTGTATCGTGAACTTGCCCATATTAATTTTAAGGAAACTGTAAAAGCATTTGGCAAAATTAATAGTTTATGGTTAGTTGGATTGTTTTTAAGTGGTGGTGCTTCAATTGTTGTAATGTCTTTATATGATGTGATTTTAGCAAAAACATTAAATTTGCGTATTTCCATTTTACGAACAATTCGTATTGGTTATATTGTAAATGCGCTTAATTCAGTAATTGGTTTTGGCGGCTTTATTGGTGCTAGCGTAAGATTTTTATTTTATAAAGATACGACTAAGGATAAAAAGGCTTTAGTCCATACTATTTCAATTGTTTTAGTATCCATGTTAACGGGTCTAAGTTTATTGTCTATTTTGGTTGTATTACATATTTTTGATGTCTCGCACATTTTTAGTCCATTTCCATGGATAAGATGGTTGTTATATATCGTTGCATTATTCTTACCGATATTTATTGTTGTTACAATTCTTAAACCTGTTCAGCAAAGTGAAAAGTATCTAGGGGTATATTGTACTATCGTATCGGCAGTTGAATGGTTTGTTGCCGCATTAGTACTATACTTTGCTGCATATATTGTTGGTATCCATATTGCATTTCCTACCTTTATGGGCATCTTTATCATTGCTGCGTTATCAGGTCTCATTAGTTTTATTCCTGGTGGATTTGGTTCATTTGATTTAGTTGTGTTATTAGGCATGAAGGGGTTAGGCATTCCTGAAGAAAAAATCGTATTAGCAGTTCTGCTATATCGTTTTGCATATTATTTATTCCCATTATTGATTGCGTTGATTCTTTCAACCTTTGAATTTAAAGATACTGCAAAGCGTTATTGGGAAGATTCAAGGCTCAGTATTCCTGTAAAGGATATGTCTTCATTGCTAGCTTCATATCAAAAGGACGTATTGGCAAGAATACCATCATTTTCAATTGCAGTGCTATTAATGTTTACGAGTTTAATGTTCTTCTTAAATAACCTGACAATTATATACGATGGATTATATGCGCCAAACCATAATGTATATTATACAATTGTGGCAGTTCATACTTGTGCATGCCTATTGTTGTTACTAAATACGTTTGGTGTTTACTGTGGATCAAAACGTGCAATACTGTTTTCTATTATCTCTGCAATATTAATTTTCGGTGTGACAGCATATACTTATGCTTCGTTTATATTATTAGGTTGGTTGACTATTATCATCATACTGCTTGTACTATTTTATAGACGAGCTACAGTAATCAAACGACCGTTTAGATTTTCTAAGTTGATGCTAAGTGTGTTGATAGGTGCGATCATTCTATTTCTAAATCACATTATCATAACAAGTGCATTTGCAAGTTTAGATATTTATCATGTGGAAATTGATACATCTATATTACGCTATTACTTCTGGATAACTATTATTTTAGTTGCAATTATTGTTGGATTAATTGTCTGGTGGTTTGAACATCGTTATCGCGTTTTAAGGACGGATGAGTCACTTGAAATTTGTGAAGATATCATCGCTAAGTATGGCGGTCATTTCCTCAGTCATTTAATGTATAGTGGTGATAAGAAGTTCTTTATAAATGAACAACAAGATGCATTTGTAATGTATCGTTACAAAAATAATGCCTATATTGTACTGGGTGATCCAATTGGTAACTCGACTTCATTTAATACATTATTGGAATCATTTTATAAGGAAGCAAAATTTTTCGGCTATGATGTCATCTTCTACCAAGTAACGGATAAATATATGTCGCTATACCATAATTTTGGAAATCAGTTTTTCAAATTAGGTGAAGAAGCAGTTATTGATTTGAATCATTTCTCTACTTCAGGAAAAAAGAAGCGAGGTTTGCGTGCAACACTTAATAAGTTAGATGATAGTGGGTTAATCTTTGAAGTACTATATCCGCCATTTTCTAATAGTTTATTAGCTGAACTTAAAGCAGTGAGTGATGAGTGGTTAGGTGATAGAAATGAAATGCATTTTTCTGTAGGACAATTCGATAATTTTTATTTAAACCAGGCACCAATAGCCATTATTAAAAATAATGATAATAAAGTTATAGCATTTTCATCAATTATGCCGGTATGTGAGCATGAAACGATATCTGTAGATTTGATTCGTTGGAAGCTAGATATTGATGTACCATTGATGGATGGTTTATATTTAAAAATGCTTTTATGGGCAAAAGAACAAGGCTATAGCAAATTCAATATGGGAATGGCTACTTTATCAAATGTCGGACAAGTACAATTTTCATTCTATGGAGAACGTATTGCTGGAAGAGTATTTGAACATTTCAATGGACTATATAGATTCCAAGGATTAAGAAGATATAAAGAGAAATTTAAACCAGATTGGGAACCTAGATTTTTAGTATATCGTAAACACCATTCGCTTTGGCTTAGTATGTTAAAGGTAATGCGTGTAATTAGAAAGAAAAAGTAATACGAATGCTAGAAAAGTAACTAAAAGTAAATAAAGGAAAACATCAAAAAGGCCAAATCTTAATTAAAAGATTTGGCCTTTTTTTTTAGCTTAAATTCCATGACTTTAAGCTTTTAGGAGTTTAAGTGTAGTGCTTAATGGTTTGTGTAGCCAATAATTGGAGAAGTATTAACTACTAATAAACTAACTTGAATACTAGAAAAGTCATTTAATTCTAACTCTATATGACGATCATTACCCCTTTGCCGAAGGTATGTATATAATATAACATCGTAGGTAAGCGCTTTCAATAGTAGTTTAACTATTCTTCGAAATAAAAATTTACATTCTACTCTCTTTAATGCAATTTGATTTTAAATTGTTAATTTACATTTTTGTAAAAAGAGTGTAAAGTTTTAAAAATTGGTTTGACTAGTGTGTATAAAGTTTATAAACTCAATTTAAACTATCTTCTGACACGTAAATAGAGATTGTGTAGTGCTTATCGTTCGTTACTACCTGCAATAATTAAAAATTAATAATTCAAATGGTTGTATTGGATTTATAGATTGAAAATTAAGTAAGTAGGCTTAGGTGTTAAAAGTTGCGATTTTACTACTACATTATAAAGAAATTCAATTGCTTGATTTAATATGATAAATTCATCCTTTGAAATAATAAAGAGAATAGAGGAGAATAAATTGAAAAAATATTTTCATATTTTTTGGATTGCTTTGAAACTAGGTTTTGTTTCATTTGGGGGGCCAACTGCTCATTTGGGTTATTTTTATGACACATATGTTAAAAAGAAACGATGGCTTAATGAGCAAGAATATTCAAACCTTGTGGCTTTATGTCAATTTTTGCCAGGACCAGCAAGCAGCCAAGTGGGAATTGGTATAGGAACTATAAAAGGTGGAATTATAGGTGGGATTATTTCGTTTTTAGGATTTACTACACCTTCAGTAATTATTTTAATGGCTTTTTCGTTATTTTTTGCTAATGAAAATACACATTTTACATGGATTCAGGGGTTAAAATTGGTAGCTATTGCAATTGTAGCACAAGCAATTATTGGTATGGGCAAAAAACTTACTACTACTAAAACGACTATTACATTAGCATTATTTACTTTAACTTTGACACTGCTGATTGAGAATATTTTTATACAAGTTTTTTCTTTGATGTGTGTAGGTATGTATGGGTTGATATTTTTGAGAAATAAATCAAATAATCAACAAACACATAACAAATTATTTTATTTACCTAAACGTACGGGTTACCTTTCACTATTTCTGTTCTTTCTTTTACTATTCCTATTACCGTATATTAGAACGTTAACCAATAACGTCTGGCTTTCTATGTTTGATAGTTTTTATAGAGCGGGGGCATTTGTATTTGGCGGTGGTCATATCGTTTTACCATTATTGAAAAGTGAATTTGTCCCTCAAAACCTTATAACTTTAGAGCAATTTTTAACTGGGTATGGTGCTACTCAGGCAGTACCGGGACCACTGTTTACGTTTGCGTCATTTATCGGTACTGAAGTTGCTGGTATAGGTGGAGGTGTTTTAGCCACAATTGCTATATTTTTACCTGCTTTCTTATTATTATTTGGTGTCTTACCGTTTTGGGACAATCTTATTAATAATATCTATGCAAATGGGTTCTTAAAAGGAATTAGTGCAGGGGTAGTCGGAATTTTAATTTCTGCTTTTTACAATCCCATTTGGAAAACAACGATTCAATCAGAAATCGATTTTGCTTTGGTGAGCATTATGTTTGTTTTGTTAATGTATTTTAAATGGCCATCTTGGTCAATCGTCTTACTTGGTTTATTGTTTGGTATTGTATTTTATTAAATATTTAAGATGAACCATTACGTCATTTGCGTAATGGTCTTTTTTGCTATAAAAAGTAGAAAATTTTGACTGGATATAGATTTTATAAATTTTATGCAGAAAATAATACATCATCTATTCAATTTTGAAAAAATATGCTATTATGAAAACGGTTACATATATTGGTGGGAGTGACTACACTATGGCGACAATTAAAGAAGTTGCACAATTAGCCGGTGTGTCTGTAGCAACTGTTTCTAGAGTGATTAATAATAATGGTTATGTTAAAGCAGATACTAAGCTTCAAATTGAGCAAGCGATTAAGGAATTAAATTATAAACCTAATGAAGCTGCAAGAACGTTATTTAAAAAGAAATCAAAAATAATTGGTTTACTGTTACCTGATATTAGTAATCCATTTTTTATGTTAATTGCTCGTGGTGTTGAAGATATTGCTTTAAAGCATGGATTTCAAGTCTTAATTGGTAATAGTGACAATTCATTAGAAAAAGCAAAAGGATATATTAACACCTTTAATTCTCATAATTGTATTGGAATCATTTCTACTGCATTCGATCACCATTCAATTACTGAATTGATAGCAACGCAAAGTCTACCTGTTGTTTTTGTAGACAGATTAAACAAGGAACAAAATGGCATATCAACGAACCACTATAGAGGCGGTGAACTGCAGGCACAAATTGTAATCAATGGTGATGCGCAGCATGTATTGTTATTGCATGAGGACCTTACTATTGAAACATTCAAATTACGATATAAAGGTGCAAAGCATGTATTGGAACAAGTGAATATTAAGGTTACAGATTGTCCGGTTTCAACGTTGCAAGATGCTAAGTTATTCGAAACCATACTCACGACACAATATATTGATACTATTATTTGCAGTAACGATATGATAGCAATTCAAGTGCTAGGAATGATTCAACAATTAAATTATAAAGTTCCAGAAGCGATTCAAATTGTAGGATATGATAATATTCCTTTTTCTAAAATGACGTATCCACAAATTACTACGGTTGATCAGTCAGCATATCGTTTAGGTACCACAGCAGTTTCAAAATTATTAAATATTGATGAAGCGGATTGTGAACAAATTAAATTAATAATTAAAAAAAGACAAAGCACTAGAAATTAATGAATTTTATGTAACGGGTTACATATAGGAGAAAGGGGTTTATAAATGTATAAAACAGGTGTGTTAAATAGTGAAATTTCAAAGGTATTGAGTGATTTGGGACACACGGACAAAATTATTATTGCGGATTGTGGCTTACCGGTACCACAACATGTACACAAAATTGATCTCGCACTCACATTAGGACACCCCTCCTTTTTAGATGTATTTAATATAGTGAGTGAGCATATGAAGATTGAACGGATGACGGTAGCAACTGAAATTGAAAATGATAATAATCAATTATTTGAAGATTTAAAGGCTACTAATTTAACCATTGAAAGTGTAAGCCATGAAGAATTAAAAATGTTGAGTCATGATGTAAAAGCAATTATTAGAACTGGTGAAGCGACACCATATGCCAATGTAATCTTAACAAGTGGCGTTATATTCTAGGAGGTGAAATGATGATTGGTATGAATCAGATTTATAAATCTTTTGGTCAAAACGATGTGTTAATGGGCGTTGACTTAGAAATTCGTGAAGCGGAAGTCCATGCGCTTATGGGTGAAAATGGTGCTGGAAAAAGTACTTTAATGAAAATTTTAACTGGGGTTTATAAAGCAGATAAAGGTACAATTTATGACAATGATCACGAAGTACAGTACAAAAATACTAAAGATGCTGAAGAAAATGGGATTGCATTTATACAACAAGAATTAAATATTTGGCCTAATTTAACAGTTTTGGAGAATTTGTTTTTAGGAAAGGAAAAGGTGAAACGTTTCGGTCTAATTGATAATAAAACGATGCGTAAAGAAGCCTTAGCTTTATTTGAGAAGTTGAACCTCAAAATTGAATTGAATGAATTAGCGAGTAATTTATCTGTAGGTATGCAGCAAATGCTGGAAATAAGTAAAGCGTTAATGCAAGATGCCAAAATAATTATCATGGATGAACCTACGGCAGCTTTAACAAATAGTGAAATAACAGTGTTATTTGAACAAATCAATAAGTTAAAAAGTGAAGGCGTATCATTTGTGTATATCTCGCACAGAATGGAAGAAATTTTTGAGTTGTCAGACCGTATCACTGTCATGCGAGATGGCCGTTCAATATTGACGACACAAACAGAACAGACAACACAGCAACAAATCATCAAAGCAATGATTGGTAGAGATTTGGATCATCAATATCCGCATAGAAATTTTACTGCAAGTGAAACGATTTTAACTGTGCAAAATTTGAATAGCAAAGCGCATGGTATTGAAAATGTGAACTTTGAGTTGAATAAAGGAGAAATTCTGGGATTTAGTGGATTGATGGGAGCAGGTCGTTCCGAAATTATGCGTGTATTGTTTGGTTTGGATGTAGGTCAAATGCATGTTGAATTAGCAGGACAACCGCTTCATATTAACAATCCGAATCAAGCAATTAAGCAAGGATTAGCTTTTATTACAGAAAATAGAAAAGAAGAAGGTCTAGTATTACAAGATACAATTGTAGAGAATATGACATTACCTGCGTTAAAAAGCTTTTCAAAGACGAATTTGTTAGTACAATCATCAATGGATCAATATACTGATCAAATGATTCAACGCTTAAATATTAAAGGACGTAAAGAAAATAGTTGCATAGATTTGTCTGGTGGAAATCAGCAGAAAGTTGTATTGGCTAAATGGATTGCAACCGCACCTAGAGTGTTAATTTTAGATGAGCCGACAAGAGGTATAGATGTCGGTGCTAAGAGAGAAATATATCAATTAATGAATGAACTGACTGAACGCGGTATGTCGATTATTATGATTTCGTCGGAGCTTCCTGAAGTAATTGGTATGAGTGATCGAGTAGCAGTGGTTCATGAGGGACATATTGCAGGCATATTAAATAAAGATGAATTATCTGAAGAGCATATTATGACGTTAGCTACTGGAGGGAATTTAGATGCAACAATCTAAAATATCATTATCTTATTTAGAAAAAGTAATTCCATTTATCGGATTAATCTTACTTGTTATTATTATTAGTATTTTAAACAGTGCATTTTTGGAACCATCCAATTTATTTAACTTATTGAGACAGGTATCAATTAATGGGTTAATTGCATTTGGTATGACCTTTGTTATTTTAACAGGTGGAATAGATTTATCAGTTGGTTCCACTTTGGCTTTATCTAGTGCATTAGTAGCTATTCTCATGGTTTCTGGTGTTGATGGTATTATTGCTATTATTATCGGATGCATTTTTGGAGCAGTCTTAGGTGCGATTAATGGATTCTTAATTACTTTAGGGAAAATGGCACCATTTATTGCAACTTTGGCTACAATGACTGTATTTCGAGGCGTAACGCTTGTTATTACAGATGGTAATCCAATAACGAATTTAAACGGCAGTTATGCATTCCAATTGTTTGGACGAGGCTATTTTATTGGTGTTCCAGTTCCTGCCATTACGATGTTCATTACCTTTATTATTCTCTATGTGATACTACATAAGACGATATTTGGTAGACAGACTTATGCTATGGGTGGTAATGAGAAGGCTGCATTTATTTCAGGTATAAAAGTTAATAAACTGAAAGTGTGTATTTACGGTTTAGCAGGACTAATGTCAGCACTTGCTGGAGCGATTTTAACATCGAGACTTAATTCGGCTCAACCAACTGCAGGTATGTCATATGAATTAGATGCCATTGCAGCTGTTGTATTAGGTGGTACTTCACTAACAGGTGGTAAGGGTCGAATTGTCGGTACGCTTATTGGTGTATTGATTATCGGTGTGTTAAATAACGGTTTGAATTTGCTTGGTGTATCATCTTTCTACCAACAAGTTGTTAAAGGTGTAGTGATTATTATAGCAGTGTTGATTGATAGAAAGAATAAATAGGGGGGTTAGAGTATGAAGAAAATCTTTATTTGTTTAATTGCTGTACTATTATTTTTAACAGGTTGTTCGCTTGAATCCCCTTTAGAAAATAATAGTAATAGTAAATCGGATAAGAAGAAATCAGATATTGTAATTGGTGTTAGTATTTCTACTTTGAATAATCCTTTCTTTGTAAAAATTAAACATGGTATAGAAGATGAGGCGAAACGACAAGGCGTAAAGGTCAAGTTTGCGGATGCGCAAGATGATGCAGCAAAACAAGCTAATGATATCGATGATTTAATTCAGCAAAACGTAGACTACTTAATAGTAAATCCTACTGATTCAGACGCTATTTCAGGTAGCATACAAATTGCGAATGACCAAAATATTCCAGTAATTACTTTAGATAGAGAAGTTTCTAAAGGGAAAGTAGCGTCATTTATTGCTTCTGATAATGTTAAAGGTGGAGAGATGGGTGCACAGCTTATTGTTGATGAAATAGGCAAAGATGCCAAGGTGGCAGAATTAGAAGGTATTCCTGGTGCGAGTGCGACGAGAGAACGTGGTAAAGGATTCCATAATATCGCTGATAAATCATTGGATGTCGTTTCAAAGCAAAGTGCGAAATTTAACAGAACGGAAGGATTGAATGTCACACAAAATATTATCCAAGCGCATCCTGATATTAAAGCCGTCTTTGCTCAAAATGATGAAATGGCTTTAGGAGCAGTGGAGGCTATAGGCAATAAAGATATTAAAGTTATTGGTTTTGATGGAAATGAAGATGCGTTAAAATCAGTAGACAATAAAAAATTATTTGCAACAGTAGCACAACAACCTAGTTTAATGGGAGAAGAAAGTATTAAAACAGTTATGAAACTTTATGATGGTAAAAAGGTTGCTAAAAAGCATAAAATACCATTGAAAATGAAACAACAAAAGTAAATCATAGAAAATATCTTTTTAGATTATAATAATAAAGCGCATCGATTGAAATATTAAATTTTAATCGGTGCGCTTATTTGATAATGGGATAAGCCACAGTCGTATAATTTAATAAGAATATATACCAAATTATCGAGGTGTCTTATGTATTTCACATGTTTTTGGGTATTACTTGAATGGATTGTAGTACAGTTTATTCAAATTGTGAGTGTTGATGCCATATCAACAACAGACTAAACATCACTACTATTTTTATATTGATTGCGATCAGCTTGTTCTTTAGCATAGCGTTCAGGATTCTTTTTATAAAAATCTTGATGTTCTTCCTCAGCTTTATAGAATTCTGAAGCGGGTAAGATTTGTGTGGCAATCGCTTTGTCTTTATCGATTGTATGCTTTAACTTTTCTACATAAGCTTCAGCTAATTCCTTTTGATCATTATTTGTATAGAAAATAGCTGTCTGATATTGTGCGCCTCTATCTTGGAATTGGCCACCAGCATCTGTTGGATCAATTACAGAAAAGAATATTTCTAATAGTTTATTATACGAAAATAATGCGACATCATATTCGATTTCAACAGTTTCTAGATGCCCAGTTTCGCCAGTCTTCACTTGTTCATATGTTGGATTGTCGACATGACCTCCCATATAACCAGAGGTTACCTTTTCAATGCCTTCAAATGTATCAAATGGTTTGACCATGCACCAAAAGCAACCTCCGGCGAAGTATGCTTTGTTTATATTCATGATTAACATCCTTTCTATATTGGACTTTAGTACCATTTATTAAGTTTTTTCTTGATTTTTATACACTTTTTATATAAGTTAGTATATATTAATTATAGTACATAAATGTGCAATTTTGAAGATATAAGGTTGATACTAATGAGTGAAGACAAACAAAGCAACAATGAATCTACAGAAAAAAGAACGACCGACAGTTCTATGCGAAGAGTAAAAAAGAAGAGAATTAGAAAGTTTCCGTTTATTATTTTGATTTTCGTCGTAATCCTAGCTATTATTATTGGCTATTGTGTACATGGTTATCATTCAGGAATAGACTATGCTAAAGACCATGGTAAGACACTCAAAGCACATAAATTTAATGGTGCTTCTAAAAATGATGGCAAGATTACAATTATGGTACTGGGTGCAGATAAAGAGCAGGGTGGTATTTCACGAACAGACTCTATTATGATTGCGCAGTATGATTATATTCATAAGAAAATGAAAATGATGTCCGTTATGCGTGATATATATGCAGATATTCCAGGTAGTGGACAACACAAAATAAATTCAGCTTATTCAATTGGTGGTCCTGAATTATTGAGACAGACATTGAAGAAGAATTTAGATATTGATCCTGAATATTACGCAATCTTAGACTTTACTGGATTTGAGAAAATGATTGATGAACTTGAACCTGATGGTGTCCCAATTGATGTTGAAAAGGATATGTCAGCAAATATCGGCGTATCCCTAAAAAAAGGTAACCATCGACTAAATGGTAAAGAGTTATTAGGATATGCGCGATTTAGACATGACGCTGAAGGTGACTTTGGACGTGTGAGAAGACAACAACAAGTTATGCAATCACTGAAGAAGGAATTAGTGAGTCTAGATACATTACCTAAATTACCAAAAGTGGCTGGTATATTAAGAGGATATTTGAATACCAATATGCCAGATTCAGCATTGATACAAACTGCGTTAAACTTTGGTATTCGTGGTGATAAGAATATAGATTCTGTTACATTACCAATTAAAGGTACTTATCAAGATTTACAGACACCGACAGATGGTAGTGCTTTACAAATTGATAAAGCTAAGAACAAAGAAGAAGTTAAAAAGTTTTTAAATGAATAAATAATAATAAAGAAGCGTTCACTTTAGGAGTGAGCGCTTCTTTATTGTATTACCATTGTTATGTTTAGTCATAGATACTTTATTGATCTGATTTTCTTACGCCTGCAACACCGTAATGTGCAGGATTCATTTCTTCAATCACTACTTGGATTGCTTCTTTATTTGCACCTGTTGTTTTTTCAACTGCCTGAGTTACTTCAGAAACAAGTGCTTTGAGTTGCTCATCTGAACGACCTTCTAATAATTTTACATTGACGATTGGCATTGCAATTCCTCCTACTTAACTATTATTGATGCATTCATTATAGCATGAAAATTCCCAAAAGTTAGAAATTTTATTCGAACAGAACATTTGTTCGTTAATTGTTGAAACAGAACATTTGTTCGTATATAATATTTTTATGAAGGGGGCATTCATTATGGATATGTATGATTATAATCTAGTGGAAGAAAGAGATGTGCTATGTATAGATCAAAAGAGCTTTTTTGCAAGTGTGTCTTGCATACAAAAGGGACTAGATCCAAAAGAAGTTAAACTTGCAGTCGTAGCTGATACTAAACGTCAAGGTTCTGTCGTATTAGCAGCCACAGGACCTTTAAAGGAATTGGGAATCAAGACTGGATCTAGGTTGTTTGAAATACCACATAGAAATGACATATATATTATTAACCCAAGTATGCGCAAATATTTAGAAGTGTCGATAGCAATCTCTAAGATTGCTTTACGTTATGTTGCACCTGAAGATTTGCACCAATATAGCGTGGATGAATTTTTCATGGATGTTACAGATAGCTATCATAGGTTTAGCACGACCTTACATTCATTTTGTGAAAGATTACAGTATGAGATAAAGGAAGAGACAGGGATTGATTGTAGTATTGGTATCGGATCTAATATGTTGTTGAGTAAGGTAGCCATGGATATTGAAGCGAAACATAGTCCGAAAATGTTAGCAGAGTGGCGTTATCAGGATGTTCCTCAAAAGTTATGGCCAATTAAACCATTGAGTAAATTTTGGGGGATTAGTAAGCGTACAGAAGCCAAATTAAATAAGAGAGGGATTTTCTCTATTGGTGATTTAGCTAACTACCCATATCCATACTTAAAGAGGGATTTAGGTATTATCGGTGTAGATTTACATTTACATGCGAATGGTATAGATCAAAGTAGAGTGAGAGATAAGTATGAAGTGATGAATCCCTCCATTTGTAAAAGTCAAATATTGATGAGAGATTATCGATATGAAGAAACAAAGGTTGTAATGCGTGAACTTATAGAGGATGTAGCAAGCCGTGTTAGAGCAAGGAATAAATTAGCAAAGACTATCTATTTTTCATTTGGTTACAGTGATGAAGGAGGTATTAGTAAACAATATACTTTGGATAACCCGACCAATCTTGATGATCAAATATTTCAAGTTATTGAGCATTTTGCAGATAAATTATGTGATCGTTCAGCATTATATCGTACATTGAGCGTCTCATTAACACAGTTTGTTAACGAGAGGGAGAGACAACTGAATTTATTTATCGATGAATATGAAAGAAAGCGCAAGGAACGTTTAGCTAAAGCAATTGACGAATTACAAAGAAAGTATGGTAGGGGCATAGTGTCTCGAGCTGTATCGTATACTGCAGCAGGGACAAAGAATGGAAGATTAGGATTAATGGCTGGACATAAGATGTAGCAAGCACATACCTTTATATAGTTGACAAACTCAACTTATTAATCTACGCTACAATTAGTTGACAAAGTAAACTAATGAGGTGTTGAATTTGAGTGTACAGACAATAAGAAAGTTTAATCGCTACTATACAAGAATCTTAGGTATATTTGATAAGAAAGTATTTAATTTAAACTATTCTATGATAGAGATGAGAATATTAGGAGAAATTAGTAGGAATAGTGGTATAACAGCTAATACATTAACAACCTATTTAGATATAGATAAAAGTTATTTAAGCAGGATTCTTGATAAACTATTAACTGCTGACTATATATATCGTGAAAAGGATTCAGAAGATAGTAGAAAATTGCATATTTATCTAACAGCAGAAGGGCAAAAGCTTAATGAATATGTAGAAACTGCATCAAATAACAAGGTGGAAAAGTTAATCGCTGATATTTCACCAGGTGAAGTTAAAGCATTAGAAGAAGCAATGGAAACTATTGAAAACATATTAGGTCAAGTGGTTAGTCCAGAGATAGAAGGAGAGACTCATAAATGATTTCATTTGAAAATGACTATCTAGAAGGTGCACATGAAAAAGTGTTAGCGCGACTGATTGAAACTAATATGGCTCAAGAGTCAGGCTATGGTACTGATTCATATACAAAGCAAGCTCAAGAACGTATTAAAGAAGTGATAGGCTCACCAACAGCAGAAGTACAATTATTAACAGGTGGAACACAGACTAATCAAATCGTTATAGATACTATGTTAGAACCATATCAAGGCGTACTTGCAGCAGATACAGGACATATCAGTACTCATGAAGCGGGAGCGATTGAATTTACGGGTAAAAAAGTATTAACGCTTCCTTCAAGTAACGGGAAGTTATCCGCCGAATCAGTAAAGGACTATATAGAAGTATTTTATAACGATGCTAACCATGATCATATGGTATTTCCAGGAATGGTTTATATCTCATTTCCAACTGAGTATGGAACATTGTATTCAAAGCAAGAATTAGAGCAACTATCTGCGGTTTGTAAAGCGTATCAAATACCACTATTTATAGACGGGGCACGGTTAGGCTATGGGTTGGCAAGTGATTACTCAGATGTAACAATAGCAGATATCGCACAATTAAGTGATGTTTTTTATATTGGATGTACAAAGATAGGGGCGCTTTGTGGTGAAGCGGTTGTCTTTACTTCAAATAATATGCCAAAGCATTTTGTAACACGTGTTAAGCAACATGGCGCTCTATTAGCAAAGGGTAGATTATTAGGTGTGCAATTTTTAGAATTGTTCACGGATAATTTGTATTTTGAAATTAGTCAACATGCTATAAAAATGGCTCAAAAATTAAGAACATCATTTGTAAACAAAGGTTATCAACTGTATATAGACTCATCAACAAACCAACAATTTTTTATTGTACATAACGATAAATTAAAAGAATTACAAACAAAAATAAAATTTTCGATATGGGAACAATATGATGCAACACATACAATCATACGCTTTGTGACGAGCTGGGCAACAACCGAAGAAAATATTGCGAAGATAGATACATTGATTTAAAACCATTAGTGAACAAAACAAAACCCAACATTCCCTAAAAATGGGAGTGTTGGGTTTTTGATGTAAATTACACAAAATATCGCAATGAAAATCTAGTCGAAATAAGTATCAAAATCACTTAGTACTTCAGCACCGTGCTTGCGATCTTCAGGATTTTTAAAACTAATACGCAAGGCTCCATAAATATCTTCACGGACTTCTAATATTCTAAGGTTACTTATAGAAATATTATGTAAACTTAGAATGTGAGTTACTTTGCTAATCATACCTGGTTTATCCGGAATATCTACATATAGATCATACTCGACAGACAGTGCACCTTGTGATTTAAGGGGTAATTCATCACGATATACTTTAGCGTCATTAAAGAAATCATGTAAGTCTTCAGGGTTATTATGTTCTATTAAATCAATCACATCAGCCATTTGATGTTTCCATTCTCGCAATAACTTTAAAATTGTATCTTTGTTCTCTAATGTGATGTCACGCCACATGACAGGGTTACTACTAGCGATTCGAGTAATATCTCTAAAACCACCAGCTGCCAATGTTTTAACTAAAGGTGAATCTTTAACATGTTCAGCATTAAGATGTACTAAACTAGATGCAATGATATGTGGTACATGACTCACGATACCAGTAACAAAGTCATGTTCTTCAGCAGTTGTTGAAATAAATTTAGCATCCGTTGTTTTCAATAACTCTTGTATAATTTCAAATGCATTATCATTTGCTGATTCATTATGAACTAAGATATAGAATGCATTTTCGAATAAATGTTTTTTTGCGTTAAGAACGCCCGATTTATGACTTCCAGCCATAGGGTGGCCACCAACTAAATGAATATCGTGCTTTAATAAATAACTTTCGTACTGCTGTATTGTAGATTTTGTACTACCCGTATCAGAAACGATGACATGCTTTTTGATATGATAGTTAGGTAATTCTTGAAGATATTTAATTGTTTGTTGAACTGGTGTGGCATAAATAATAATATCTGCATTTTCGACACAAGCCTGATAATCTGTAGATTTATAATCGATAATGCCGATAGAATGTGCCTTTTCTAGTTGTGATGCATCAGCATCAAATGCCGTAATTTCAATATCATCATGATAATATCGAAGATTGCTAGCTAAACTTCCGCCAATTAAACCTAATCCGACGAAAAGAATTTGTTTCATAAAGCGAATCACCTCTATCAAAATTTTCAGAATAGTAATATTGTATAGTAGCAAGTATTAATAAGCAATATCTATCAGTGTATTTAGTCGTTACATTGAAGGGAATATTAACGAAGAATAAAAATTTAAATGTATAATTATAGAATTTATGATTTGGTACAGTTAAACAAAGGAGAATAATAATGAGGATTCAAAATATATTAATAGCCGGTGATTATCAAGCAGCATTTCATGAATATCTACCAAAATTAAAAAATTATAATTTATTATTTAAGCAATTACAGGAAATAGATAATAATGATTTAATATGGGCAGATGTATATGTAGGCTTTAGCCCTAGCCAAAGCTTTCAACCGCAGCAAGTTTCGTGGGTACATACGTTCAATGCTGGTGTAAATAATTATTTACAATTAAAGGGTTGGTTTGAATCAGGAACACTTTTAACGAGAACAGTAACAGATTTCGGACAAAAAATGGCAGAATATTGTCTCAGTTACATGCTTAAAGAAGCACAACATCACGAAATATTAGAGAAACAGCAAAGAAATAAACAATGGTCTATTGTCACTCCAAAATCATTAAAGGAAATTACAGTAACTCTATTTGGAACAGGGGAAATTGGTAAGAAAATAGCGGAAATTTTTTCGTTATTAGGTATTACAGTATACGGTATTTCGTATAGTGGCGAGCAAAAAAGTGAATTTAAAGCTGTGACAACAGTAGCACAATCTAGTCAATATGTAGAAAAATCAGATTACATAATTAGCACGTTGCCTTTAACACAAGAAACAAATCAGTTATTTAATAGCACTATTTTTAAAACGTTTAATAAAGCAGTCTTTATTAATGTAGGTAGGGGACAAGTTGTCAATACTGAGGACTTAATACAAGCACTAGAAAATAATACTGTTCGCCATGCTATATTAGATGTTGTGGATCAAGAACCTTTACCAACCAATTCTGTTCTATGGGATAGAAGTGATATAACTATCACACCACACATATCAGCGTTGACAGATATTGATGATGCAGTTGCATGCTTTTATGAGACATTGCAAAATATAGAAAATAAAAATCATCTCAATAATAAAGTTGATTTTCAAAAAGGGTACTGATCGTCAGGATAATATGAAAAATATAAATGATAATTTTTTAATATTGTAAACCCTATTTATTGTGAATAATAGAATAAATTATTGTTTAAAGATAATTGAAGGCTATAAATTGAATTTTCCTTGGAATAATGTTTTATTTTGCCATTATGTGATAGTATTTTAAAAAAGGGAGGTAACAAGAAAATGACAGAAAAGAATTTCCCAAAGGATGCAATGCGAGTTCTGAAAGAAACAAGCCGTACATTCTATATACCGATTACATTTTTAGATAAAGAAATCAAACATACGGTTGCATCGGCTTATTTGGTAATGCGTGCAATTGATGAAATTGAAGATCATGAAGAAATTGATAATGATTTGAAATATGATTTATTAATGCAAGTCAGTGATTTGTTAAAGAAACCATTTAATGAGACCGAATATCTTAATATTTTAGAACCTGTTCTGGATGATATGCCTGAAGTTACCCGTCGTTTAGGTGATTGGTTGGAGGCTTGTCCTGATAAGACATTAACAGTTGTTAAGTCATCTACGAGTGAGATGGCATATGGTATGGCGAAGTGGGCTAAGGCAAACTGGGAAATCCATACACGAGAAGATTTGGATGATTATACATATTATGTTGCGGGATTAGTAGGTGTCATGTTGTCAGAAATTTGGGACATTTGTGCCGGTGTTAAGACTGACCGCGATTTAGCAATTGGCTTTGGTCGAGGTCTACAAGCCGTAAATATTTTGCGTAATGAAGATGAAGACTTAGAAGAACGTGGTGTGAGCTTTAAACCAGATGGTTGGACGCGTGATGATTTATTTGAATATGCTGAAGAAAATCTAGCTAAAGCAGATGAATATAAAAAGGATATCAATAAAAAGACGATATTATTATTCTGTCGACTACCTCTAGCGCTTGCACATAAAAGCTTAAAAGCAATGAAAAATGGACGTGAGAAAATATCGCGCCAAGAAGTTGAAGAAACAGTGGAAGAAATTCAAAAAGATTAAATCAAGTAAACATTTAATAATGTATTAAGGTAACAAGTTTAGTCATATATTTAAGTAATTTATATTTGGAATGATACATGTTTAATAGATACTTTTATATGATTATTGAAATTGCATTAATAAACATTCAACATTTAGTGTTCGAGACATATAGTTTATAAAATGCCAACCCAAGATTAAATCATCATTTGGGTTGGCTATCTTTGTATTAATTCATCTAAGGAAGGATAAGTAGCAGTATGCTTTTGCTAACTTTGATAGTAGTGCATCATTTGATCATACGAATATTTAAGAAGAATGTGCAACAAAATTTAATAGCTAACCCCAATTTATTAATGGGCTATCGTAGTTTTAAATCATTGAAAAATGAAAAAAGTTGGCAATTTGCACAACAAATGTTTTTAAAATATTCAGAACAGGTAAACAAAGTAGGGGTTGTATTAGGCGTCTTAACGTTACTTTGGGATATCACAAAGTGGTTAACACCAAGTTCACTAATCATTCAAGTTTTACTATTTTTTGTAGGTATATTATATATAATAATAAGAACGGAAATAAGACTAACTAAAAGTTATGAATTAAATCAACATAAGTGAGGTAGTACATATGGAAGCTATTTTTAAAACAATTAAAGAACTTACAGAGATTAATAGTCCATCAGGTCATACTACACGTGCGATAGAGTATGTACAACAACATGCGCAGAAATTAGGTTTTGATACGGAAATCACTAACAAAGGTGCATTATTAATCACAGTTAATGGACAAAACGATGCACAGTATAAATGTATAACTGCACATGTTGATACATTAGGTGCAATGGTGAAAGAAATCAAAGAAGATGGGCGATTAGCTTTAACATTAATCGGAGGATTTCATTATAATGCGATCGAAGGTGAATACTGCGAAATAGAAACAGCAGCAGGTCAAATCTATAGTGGCACAATCTGTATGCATGAAACGAGTGTACATGTATATCGTGATAATCATCAACTACCACGGGATATAGAACATATGGAAGTACGTTTAGATGAAAAGGTAATGAGCAAAGTAGATACAGAAAGTTTAGGAATTGAGGTCGGTGACTTTATCAGTTTCGATCCTAGGACACAAATAACAGAATCTGGATTTATTAAATCGCGTCATTTAGATGATAAAGCAAGTGTTGCAATGATTATTGAATTATTGAAGGATATCAAACATAATCAATTAACATTACCACAAACGACACAATTTTATATTTCTAATAATGAGGAAATTGGTTATGGTGCCAATGCATCTATATCACCTAAAGTCGTTGAATATATTGCTTTAGATATGGGGGCGCTAGGCGATGGCCAAGCATCCGACGAATACACAGTTTCAATTTGTGCTAAAGACGGTTCTGGACCATATCATAAGGCTTTAAAAGAACAACTCGTTAGCCTCTGCAAAATTAATAAAATACCATATAAAATTGATATTTATCCATATTATAGTTCCGATGCATCAGCAGCGCTCAAAGCTGGTGCAGATGTAAGACATGGGTTATTTGGGGCTGGTATAGAATCATCACATGCACTTGAAAGAACACACATCGATTCATTAAATGCCACTGCAGCATTACTAAAGGCATATTGCTTAACAGCTTTATAAATAATGGAATGACTGAATAATATGAAACTGCTTCATTATAAATTGTAAAAAGTTTGAAATATTAAATATTTTCCATCTTAATCATAGTTGGATAAGTATAAACTAGAGTTGAAAGCTCCTTTTTAATTAGTTAACTACTAGGTATAAAACGTCATATTGGTGGGGGTAAACGCTATTTATTTAGTTGTTAAAACAAGTAAAAACTGGAAATCTAAAAATGATATATAGATGTGAATGGATAAGAAAAGGGTGAATTTCAACTATTTAAAAAATCATTAATAGTTGAAAAAGTAGCAAAAGCTTTTTAAGCATACTCTATTTTTATTTTTCAAAATAAGAATATCAAAATTTTAATAAACCTTGTGATAATGTTTACCAAAAAAGTAGTATATATAATTTGGAAATTCTGAATATTTTTTTAAAAAATTCCTTGATATATTAGTGGGAATAGTTTCTCTTTTTCAAGAAGAAACAGCTAAACTATTAGTTAAAGAGAAAAAGTGAAAATATAAAATATATCATCTGTTTTCTAAGTATTGTTTATAATAGCAACAATATTCTATCTCGTTTTTATTAAATAAAGTTAATTACAGTAATACCCTAAAAATTAGGAGTTTTGTTATATGTTAAGCACGTTTATCTTTGGTGTTATACCGATGTTAGCTATAATAGCTATTGCAAAAATTGGGCAATCAATAAGTCGAAGAAAAAAACGCTAGCTTGAAAGCTAGCGTTTTTTGTGTCCTTTGCTCATAGTAGATCTCTAACAAACAATCTAAATGAATAAAAGTTTAAATATTAAATTTTTAATTTATTAGTTATAATAAAATTTGTTGGTCATACCGAATATTGTATTAGCATTAATTCAATTAGTTGAAAAGATACTGTGTTTACGATTCGACAAGTTTTGGGATTGTTAAGAAGGGTTCCGAGGCTTAACGTCAATAAAGCAATTAGTTTAGTTGACCACTTTCATTAAAATCTTCAAGTTTGTTGTATTTTATTTGTTAATCTTGCTTTACTATATCTTCCATAATCTCCACCATACACACGCCACCAAATAGCAATACTTTATCGAATCAACCTTATAAGATAGCTGGTACACTAAAACACCATAATGGAAATTGGAATAATACAAAATCAGCCCACTATATTTTTCTACAATAGTAGTAAAATGCGCTTGTAGCATGTGAATTATGTATATCAGTACCCCATGATCCTATAATTCGACTCCTGCACCAGCACCTACACAAGCTACTTTACTAGAAAATAAAGCAGAAAAGGAGGTGTCGTAATGAAAATGTCAATTATATTATCTATTGTTCTAGGTATTATATATATTGCAGTAGTTATACTTTGTGTTCCGTTCTTATTTAATAATGGTAACCTTATAACAGTTGGAAGTTCAGCATTACCCTTAATTTTAATTACTGCTTATATAGTTAAAATTATAAAAGAAAATAAAAATGACTCATAATAATTAATTTTGAAATATACATACTACAATGCCCCCATCAAGATGAGGATGGGGGCATTGTAGTATTAATTAAATAGTTTTTGATAATCCTTATATTTATATGGACCTTTAACTTTTCCATTTATAAATACACTAGTAATAAATATGTAAATGAGACAAATGACTAAAGTAACTTTTATAAAGTTATTTATTGCCTTTATTCTTTAATTTCAAAAATATATAAAACACGAATTCAACAACATAATGTATCGCTACGCCAGCAATACCAGCTAATATGATCAATAATACTAAGTTATATTTTTCATACATTTCTGTTAATGAATAGAAAAGTAAACATATGATCAATAAGAAAAATTTCACTGTATCTTTCTGATTTCTCATGTCTTTCATAATAATCCACACTTTCATTTTTAATAATAATTTAATAAGCACAGTTCTCAATATGATATAAAGAGGGATAAATGTCAAAAGATTTTTTATATTTAAGTTATTTATATATTTAAATATATATTGATTGTGTGAAAATGCAATATATCTATATTAAGTGATGTGTTATTGTGCTTTATAAAAAGAAGTGAAATTTTATTTGGTTATACATAATTAAGTTAAGATCTAATAATTTATTCATAGATTTTGAAATGGTAGGTGTAGAGAACTTTAAATCCTTTATTAATAATTCATTATTAAATTTTTCTTTTTGATCTTTTATTTCAATAATTTGAAATTGTGTTAAAGATCACTCAATCTAATACTCGTTTTTCCTAAAAATTTTTCAATATATTTCGTAATTACCATGTTGTATTGAGTATGATTTAAAAATAATTTATATTTAGTGTTGACAAATAACTGAGATGCTCGTATTATTCTAGTTAATTACTTTTTGCAACTTTGGTTGCCATTTGAAAGTATAAGTAACATATATGATTCGTAGTACACAGAAAGCTAATGGTTGATGAAAATTAGCACGGCATATATTGTGAATTGGGCTTTTGAATGTATAATATTATATTTTTTAAGTGAACAAATGAAATTGTTAACTAAGGTGGCACCACGGTAACGCGTCCTTACAGAATGCGTTATTGTGGTGTCTTTTTATATTCTAAATTATGGAAAACAAAATGTAGTAAGTTATGAATGAGTAGTTTCAGAAAGTTAGTGGTCGATGCAAACTAACACTCACATAAACTGAAATTGGGTTTTGTTGGATTTAAAATTTAATAACTTAAGAGTGAGTAGAGATTTTTTTCTACTAAATTTAGGTGGTACCGCGCGACAGCGTCCTTGACATAATTTGAGTTAAGGGTGCTGTTTTTTTATTAGGAGGTAAGTTGAAATGAAAATATATTATGAAAAATTAAATGCTGAAGTAACACCGGAAGCATTAGCGAGATTAAGAAAGCAAAAAATTGTCCTTGAAAGTTCGGATCAATCACAATTGAAGGGACGTTATTCCATTGTGATATTTGATACGTATGGATCGGTAACATTAGATAACGAAACTTTAGAAGTTGTAACGAATGAACAACAAAAAATAATTAATGATAACCCTTATCAAGCATTGAAAGTATTGGTCAATGATTATAAAGCGGAAATCGATGATAGTGAATTAGCAGCACTACCATTTATTTCAGGGTTTGTAGGGTCATGTAGTTTTGATTTAGTTAGACATGAGTTTCCTGTTTTAAAACAAATTGAATTGGACGATCATCCACAGCATGATGCTAAATTTCATATGGTAGAAGATGTTTATGTGTTTGACCACTACAAAGAGCAATTGTTTATTATCGCAACTAATTTATTTTCAAATCAAGCAGAATCTGAATTGAAACAGCGTGTGCAAGATAGAATTGACGAATTAAAGCATATTACGATTTATCCTGAATATAAAGCGCATGATTTAAGTAATAAGCAGATTGAAGCTAATATGACACAGTCAGAATTTGAAGAAACGGTTAGTGCTATGAAGTCTTTAATACAGCAGGGGGATATGTTCCAAGTCGTGCCATCTATTATTTATAGTTATCGTCATCAATTTGGTAATCATCTACAGCAATTATCTTATCAATTGTATCAAAATTTAAAACGTCAAAACCCAAGTCCATATATGTATTATCTCAATATGGATGAGCCTATCGTTGTGGGCAGTTCACCAGAAAGCTTTGTTAAGGTGAAAGGTGATACAGTTGTGACAAATCCTATAGCAGGCACAATTAAGCGTGGTAAGAATGAAGCTGAAGATATTGAAAATGAAAAATTACTAAAAAATGATGAAAAAGAGTTAAGCGAACACAGTATGCTAGTTGATTTAGGAAGAAATGATATTCATAGAATTAGTGCGACGGGAACTTCAAAAATTGAAAAACTAATGGCAATTGAGCGATATGAACATGTTATTCATATTGTCAGTGAAGTGACGGGTAAATTAAACGACGATTACTCACCGATGTCAGTCATAGCAAGTTTATTACCTACTGGAACAGTTTCGGGTGCACCGAAGTTAAGAGCAATTCAACGTATTTATGAAGCTCAACCACATAAACGCGGTATTTATAGTGGAGGTATAGGTTATATCAATTGTAATCATGATTTAGATTTTGCTTTAGCAATACGTACAATGATGATAGACGATACACATGTTAATGTACAAGCAGGTTGTGGCGTTGTATATGATTCTATTCCAGAAAAAGAATATGAAGAAACAAGATTGAAAGCTAAAAGTTTATTGGAGGTATCACCATGATTCTTATAGTTGATAATTATGATTCATTTACTTATAACTTAGTAGATATGATTGCTAAACAAGAAGAAGTTAGAGTGAAATATCCAGATGATCCTGATATATATGACTTGAATGTCGATGGTGTATTAATTTCGCCAGGGCCGGGACATCCGTTAGATACAAAGGATTTAATGAAAATCATTGAACATTATAAAGATAAACCAATATTAGGCGTTTGTTTAGGCTCGCAAGCCTTAACAGCATACTATGGTGGGGATGTAATACAAGCTGATAGCATTAAGCACGGAAAAACAGATCAAATGAAAGTAATCAAAGATACACCCTTATATCAAAATATGCCAGAATATTCTGAAATAATGCGATATCACTCGTTGATTAGTAATCCTAAAACATTTCCTAATTGTTTAACAATAACTGCAGAAACGGCGGATTGTATTCAATCATTTGAACATCAAAGTGAATTACATTTTGGTATTCAGTATCACCCTGAATCATTTGCCACAGAATACGGTGAAACAATAATCAAAAACTTCATCGAAATAGTAAGGGAGGCAAAAGACAATGCAATTACAAACAAAGTTAAATCAATATAAACCATTAAATCAAGAAGATATGAATGAATTTATTTCTAGCCTAATCAACACAGATTTGACTGATAGTGAAAAGGTGAAATTATTAGAGACATTTTCAGAAAAGGAAATTACTCAAGATGAGTTAACTTATATTTCAAAAAGTTTAATACATTCAATGTATGATCAACAACCTACCTATAGCAATAGCATGTGCGTTTGTGGTACAGGTGGCGATAAGTCAAATAGCTTTAATATCTCAACTACTGTTTCATTTGTAGTTGCAAGCGCTGGTGTCCCTGTAATTAAACATGGAAATAAAAGCGTAACATCTGCCTCTGGAAGTACAGATCTATTAAATGCGATGAATATCAAGACGAGAACAGTTGAGGAAACACCTGAACAACTTCAAGATAAAGGGTTAGTGTTTTTAAGTGCAACAGAAACGTATCCTATTATGAAGCATATCCAACCTGTTAGAAAACAAATTAGTACGCCAACAATATTTAATATTACTGGTCCATTAATTAATCCATTTAAATTGGATTATCAAGTGATGGGCGTTTATGAAACATCAAAATTAGAAAAAATTGCGCATACCCTTGCAGATTTAGGGAGAAAAAGAGCAATCGTAATGCATGGTGCAAATGGTATGGATGAAGCAACGCTTTCAGGAGACAATATTATTTATGAGGTAACTGAAACAGGAGACGTGATCAATTATACATTAAATGCAACAGATGTCGGACTACAAAGTGCAAACAATGAGGCCTTAGTTGGTGGCAGTCCACAAGATAACTTAGAAATCACAAAAAATATCTTGACTGGTAGCGATCAAACAGCAAAAAGAGATGTAGTTGTGTTGAACGCTGGTATAGCACTTTACGTTGCTGAGAAAGCTGAAAGTATCAAAGATGGAGTAGAAAAAGCGCAAACATTGATTAATAAGGGTAAAGCATTAGAACAGTACAATAAAATGGGAGGCAAAACGTATGACTATATTAGATGAAATCGTAGAGTATAAAAGGGACCTGATAAAGGTAGGATATTATGAAGAAAAACTAGAATCATTATCAAAAATTGATGTTTCCCATAAACCTACATTAGAGTCACAGTTAGCACAATCAAATGATTTAGCTGTTATAGCAGAAATCAAGTCGAAAAGTCCGTCTCTAGATAAATTACCGGAGAGGAATTTAACACAACAAGTAAAGGATTATGAACAATATGGAGCGAATGCTGTATCAGTATTAACTGATGAACGTTATTTTTCTGGAAGCTATGAAAGGCTACAAGAGTTAACTGTTGAGACCAATTTACCTGTATTATGCAAGGATTTTGTAGTAGATCGTATACAAATCGATGTGGCCAAACAAGCAGGTGCTTCGATAATATTATTAATCGTTAATGTGCTTACTGATGAAGCATTACGTGATTTATATGATTATGCAACATCATTAGGTCTAGAATCCTTGATAGAAGTTCATGACAGACAAGAATTAGCACGTGCTTATAAGTTGGATCCTAAAATTATTGGTGTGAATAATCGAGATTTAAGACGTTTTGTTACAGATGTCCTGCATACAAATGAAATATTACAAGATAAAAAATCAGGATATTACTATATTTCAGAAAGTGGTATTCATGACAAACAAGATGTTGAAAATATTGTTGATTCAGGTATCGATGGCTTGTTGATTGGAGAATCATTGATGAAAAGTGATAAATTAAATGAATTTTTGCCAAGC
The DNA here is from genome assembly GCF_043107035.1 of Staphylococcus sp. 231237_7MaSpsaltlick. NCBI lineage: Bacteria > Bacillati > Bacillota > Bacilli > Caryophanales > Staphylococcaceae > Staphylococcus > Staphylococcus sp. 231237_7MaSpsaltlick. Next base: position 5,071 of record NZ_JBICNX010000020.1, on the reverse strand, counting down.
TTAAAATTAGATAAGGTGAAGTCATAATGAAATTAAAATTCTGCGGCTTTAAAACATTAGATGATGTTGAAAAGGCGAAAAATTTAAATATTGATGCAATTGGTTTTATACATTATCCAAAGAGTAAACGTTTTGTAGATGTACAAACCATTAATCAATTTACCAAATGTCTTCCCGACGATAAAGAGAAAGTGGTTATTGTGGTCAACCCCAGCAAAACGACTATATTTGATTTAATAACGCATACTGGTATTACAACCATTCAATTACACGGAGATGAAACTTTAGACACAATAAATTATATAAAGCAAATTGCACCACAACTAAAAATTATAAAGGCATTACCGGCAAAAGATTTAGCAACATTACAACAATCTATTATTTATTATCAACAAAGTGTTGATTTGTTTATTATCGATACACCATCTGAAGATTTTGGTGGCACTGGAAAAGTTTATGATTGGTCGATACTTAAATCATTTAGCGATGTTGAATTTTTAATTGCTGGTGGTATTAATTTGGAAAATATAAAAAAAATCGAACAACTTAATTTGAATCATGTGGGTTATGACATTGCAAGTGGAATTGAAACGGATGGGGTTAAAGATAGTGAGAAAATGTATGAAATCATTGAATATGTGAAAGGAGTACAACAAAATGGTTAAAAAAATACAAACAGAAGCAGATGAATTTGGATTTTTTGGAGCATATGGTGGTCAATATGTACCTGAAACATTGATGCCTGCAATTCAAGAATTAAAAAAGGCTTATAAAGAGGCGCAAGCAGATCCAGCCTTTCAACGAGAATTAGATAACTATTTAAAGGACTATGTAGGCCGTAGTACCCCTTTAACATATGCAGCATCGTATACTGAACAACTTGGTGGCGCAAAGATTTATTTGAAAAGAGAAGATTTAAATCATACAGGTGCGCATAAAATAAACAACGCTTTGGGTCAGGCGCTATTGGCCAAACGCATGGGCAAAAATAAATTAGTTGCCGAAACTGGTGCAGGTCAACACGGTGTTGCGAGTGCAACTGTTGCAGCATTGTTTGATATGGAACTCGTAGTCTTTATGGGTGAAGAAGATATAAAACGACAATCTTTAAACGTCTTTCGAATGGAATTACTTGGTGCCAAAGTTGAACCTGTCACTGAAGGTCAAGGCACTTTATCAGATGCTGTCAATAAAGCTTTACAATATTGGGTCAGTCATGTAGAAGATACGCATTATTTATTAGGATCAGCTTTAGGACCTGATCCATTTCCAACTATGGTTAGAGACTTTCAAAGTGTGATTGGATCAGAAATAAAAACGCAAATTCTTGAAAAGGAAGGGCGTTTACCTGATGCAGTTGTAGCGTGTGTTGGCGGAGGATCTAATGCGATTGGTACATTTTATCCATTTATCAATGATGCTGTGAAATTATATGGTGTAGAGGCTGCAGGAGAAGGTATTGATAGTGATAAGCATGCATTAGCTATCAATAAAGGAAAAGAAGGGGTATTACATGGTACTAAAATGTATTTAATACAAGATGATCATGGCCAGATTCAGTTAGCACATTCTATATCAGCTGGTTTAGATTATCCAGGCGTTGGTCCTGAACATTCATATTATCATGATATTGGACGTGTGACTTATGAAACTGCGAGTGATAAACAAGCAATGGATGCACTTGTTTCATTTACTAAGGCTGAAGGTATTATACCAGCTATTGAAAGTGCCCATGCACTAAGCTATGTAGAATCATTAGCTCCAAAGATGAGTAAAGATGAAATTCTTGTAGTTACTGTATCAGGACGTGGAGATAAAGATATGGAAACGATAAGGAATTATATGCAACAAGGCGGTGACAATAATGAGTAAACTATTTATTCCTTATATAATGGGAAACAAAAGTTTTATTGAAAATATGAAAACTTTAAGTGCTGCTGGTGCAGATATTATAGAAGTAGGTGTGCCATTCTCTGATCCTGTTGCTGATGGACCCGTGATTATGGATGCAGGAAGCAAGGCGATTGAAGAAGGCGTAAACATTCAATATATATTGGATGAATTAAAAGCTCATCAAGCTGATATTAAGAATGATTATGTATTGATGACTTATTATAATATAATAAATTTTTATGGAGAAGATGCTTTCTTTACAGCATGTGAAGATGCAGGCGTGTATGGATTAATAATACCTGATTTGCCATTTGAATTATTAGAACAACTAAAGGAGCGCCACCCACAACGTAAACTTCATATCATTTCATTAATTGCTATGACGACTTCTGAAGAACGAATTGAGCAAATTGCTAAACAAGCAGAAGGCTTTATCTATACCGTTACCATGAATGCCACTACAGGGGAAAATGGTAAATTTCATCCACAACTAAAGTCAAAAATTAAGCAAATTAAAGAAATTTCGAGTGTACCAGTAGTAGCAGGATTTGGTATTAGAACGTCTGATCATGTGAAAGATATTATTGAAGCTTCTGATGGTGTCGTTATCGGTAGTGAGATTGTTAGACGTTTTAGCGAAGATAACCACGATACAACTACAGATTATTTAAATTCAATTCGTCAAGCACTTGATAGTTAAAATAAATGTAGTAAGAAATGCATACTCTTTATTTAGTACGGGTAAAATATTAAAGGAAGAAATGAGTTTAAAATAAAGATTTAGAAACTACTCATATTAATAATGAAGAGGTGACTTATTTTGAGTAAAAAAGTCTTATTTATATTAACGAGCAGAAGTCAATATGATGATGGTACACCAACAGGTTTATGGTTAGAAGAAGCTAGTGAACCATATAATATTTTAACAGAAGCAGGCATTGATGTAGATATTGTGTCTATTCAAGGTGGAGCAGTACCATTAGATCCTAATTCAACACAAAATGATGAGTTAACTCAATATGATAACTTTGTTAATGCTATAAAAGATGTGCCAAGTATTGAAACAGTTGATGTCAAAAATTACGATGCTGTCTATTTACCGGGCGGTCATGGTACAGTTTTTGACTATGCACATAATCAAAAATTAGCATCTATATTAGCTGACTTTAAATCTGATGGCAAAGTCATTTCATCTGTATGTCACGGTCCAAGTGCATTTGTCGGTGCCAAAGATAACGATGGCAACTTTTTAGTCCAAGGCGTTACGCTAACTTCATTTACTGATGAGGAAGAACGTGCAATGGGATTAGACGACAAAGTGCCATTCTTGACGCAAACAGAGCTAGAGAATCAAGGGGCTAAATTTATTGTTAAAGATAACTTTGTTGAACATGTTGAAACAGATGGACAATTTATCACTGGTCAAAACCCACAATCTAGTGTTGAGATAGGTAAAACTTTGCGTGATGCATTAAAATAAATTAAAATAGAAACAAAGCTTAATTACTATATTAAGTAGTATAAAACTGGAGAACTTTATGTTTTCCAGTTTTTGTACTTTACGGTAACTAGTTCTTATTTTTAATACATTTTGAAAGAATAGATAGTGATTAAGTATAAAATATTATTTTATTTAAAGAAAACGTTATAAAATGCATTAAATCAACATCGTTGAACATAGGTATTGATTTTGTTTTATAAATGAATATTGTATAATAATAAAGATTGAAGATTATAATATTAGAAATAGAATCATAGACATTTAGGAGTATATAAAATGAAATTTACTAATTTGACTGCAAAAGAATTCGGGACATTTACAGATAGTATGCCTAATAGCCATTTCACTCAAATGGTGGGGAACTATGAATTAAAAATTGCAGAAGGTACAGAAACACATTTAGTAGGTATAAAAAATAATGAAAATGAAGTTATTGCAGCATGTTTATTAACTGCTGTACCTGTAATGAAATACTTTAAATATTTTTATACTAACCGTGGACCGGTAATTGATTTTGAAAATAAAGAACTTGTGCATTACTTCTTTAATGAATTATCAAAATATGTAAAGAAACATCGTGCACTTTATTTAAGAGTTGATCCATATTTACCTTACCAATATCGAAATCATGATGGTGATGTATTAGAGAATGCAGGGCATGATTGGATCTTCGATAAGATGAAGCATTTAGGTTATAAACACCAAGGTTTCTTAACTGGTTTTGATCCAGTCGTTCAAATAAGATTTCACTCAGTATTAGATTTAAAGGATAAGACTGATAAGGATGTCCTAAAGGACATGGATGGTTTACGTAAGCGAAACACTAAAAAAGTCCAAAAAAATGGTGTTAAAGTACGTTTCTTAGGTGAAGATGAATTGCCAATCTTTAGAGCATTTATGGAAGATACGTCTGAAACTAAAGCTTTTGAAGATAGAGACGATAGTTTCTATTATAATCGTTTGAAATATTATAAAAATCGTGTGCTAGTACCGTTGGCATATATGGATTTTGATGAATATATCGAAGAACTTACTGCTGAACGTGAAGTTTTAAGTAAAGACATCAACAAAGCTTTAAAAGATATAGAAAAACGTCCAGAAAATAAAAAAGCTTATAACAAAAGAGATAATTTAGAAAAACAACTTATTGCAAATCAACAGAAAATTGACGAAGCAAAAGCATTACAAGAACAACATGGTAATGAGTTACCAATATCTGCAGCATTCTTCATTATCAACCCTTATGAAGTTGTCTACTATGCCGGTGGAACATCAAATGAGTTTAGACATTTTGCTGGAAGTTATGCAGTGCAATGGACTATGATAAACTATGCATTAGACAATAATATAGACCGCTATAATTTTTATGGCATTAGTGGTGACTTTACAGAAGATGCAGAGGATGCAGGCGTAGTTAAATTTAAAAAAGGTTTCAATGCAGATGTAATTGAATACGTTGGTGATTTTATCAAACCAATTAACAAACCAGCATATAAAATATATACAGCACTTAAAAAATTAAAAGATATAAAGAAGTAAACATAAATTATAGAAGGGAACTAAGCTAGAATGAAATTTACAGAGTTAACTGTCAAAGAATATGACAATTTTGTACAGAATCCAGCATTAGAAAGTCATTACTTTCAAGTGAAAGAAAATATTGCGACGAGAGAAGAA
>NZ_JBICNX010000209.1:0-800 GCF_043107035.1 Staphylococcus sp. 231237_7MaSpsaltlick | reverse complement strand
GCTTATCATAAAAATGGGCTTAATAATAACGAGCCTCATACGACATCGAAAGAAGAAGGCGGTTATGAACATTACCAAGAAAAAGTAGAAGGACGTAAAATTCAAAAACGTAGTGAAAGCTTTAAAGATTATTACAGTCAAGCTAAGCTCTATTTAAATAGTCTAACTCAAGATGAGTTTAATCACACAGTTGATGGGTTTTCATTTGAAATAGGTATGTGTGATTCAATTATGGTTAAACAAAATGCTGTTAACCAGTTAAACAAAGTAGATCGCACATTAGCTGAACGTGTTGCTAAAAACGTGGGTGTAGATGTACCTTCTGAAAATGAAGAAGTATCATCTGAAGCTAAAGATAGTCAATTGACAATGGAAAAATATGATATACCATTACAAGGGCATTCTGTAGCAGTTGTAATAAACGGAAATATTAGTGAGGATACGTTAAAAGCATATGCTGAAACATTTATCGAAAACAAATTAAACTACGCATTTGTGGGGCAACATCCTAAAAAAATATCAGAAGACTTTGGTATAACAGAAACGTATAATACTGCTCATCCAACATTATTTGATAGTTTAATTGTATTGTCAGATGGCACTGATATAAATCCAAATGCCGAGGCTTTCGCGGAACTCAATTACAAGCATGGTAAACCTCTAGTTGTTAATTCAGCTGTTGCAAAAGGCCTATCTGACGCTAAAATAAATTTAGAAGCACCTGGTGTTTTCATTTCAGATAAACCTCAAGTTATTATTCAAGCATTTAAAAAAGTCAGATATTGGGATAGATAATAAAT
>NZ_JBICNX010000208.1:0-807 GCF_043107035.1 Staphylococcus sp. 231237_7MaSpsaltlick | reverse complement strand
ACCAAATTTGCATGAAAATTAGTAACTAATCTATCGTCTGGTTTTAACGGGTCAACTTTACCTGTTGCATCCCTTGAAGGTGGGTCTCTTATAATATCTGGCTCTTGATCATAATATTTTTGGCCAATTTCAAAGTTTGGTATTTTTTTCTGATGAGCTTTAATGTATCTTAAAATCATTTCTTCTAATGTTTCAGGTTTATTATTATTTTTAATTATGTCATTAAATATTTCTGTCTGTGTTGGTTCACTTGGATACAAAATATCTCCTCCTTACTTAAAACCAGTTCCCGAACCTTTGCTAGATGTATAAATTGCATATCTCAAAGCATCTAAACAATCATCATTAGCTTTTACTGGTTCATCTTTTTTCTCGTCCCAAACGTAGTTATATATTTCATCTCTGAACAACTTAACTTTGTTCTCAATAATAAATAACTCATTAAGTTTGAACCCTCTAGCAACTACTTCTATACCAGATAAAACTGATTTATCCGCATACCTAGCTTTTATTCCTTCTTTACCAAATCTGCTTATGTGTTCAGTTCGAGCTGTATCACAATAAAATAAGATATTGCCATGTCGCTCTATAACACCTTTTGCAATTTCAACCCAATCATCAATTTCTTTATGTTGATAAGCATGTTCTTCAATTAGGTATCTCTTGCCTTCCATATCTTCTGCAATTACAACAATTGATCCATGATGTTCATATCCCCAGTCGACACCAGCATATTTCTTTTTGATTTGTTTTTGATTATATTGTTCTTCTGTGATGTAGTGTATTTCTTCGTTAAAATCTTTATAC
>NZ_JBICNX010000207.1:0-824 GCF_043107035.1 Staphylococcus sp. 231237_7MaSpsaltlick | reverse complement strand
GGTAACATGTTTGATCCATTAAATGAGTTTCCGCATGTAATAGAAATAGGAAGTTTTGAATTAGTTGGTAAATTTCCAAATCAAAAAAGAGTATTTGTTTCAATAACAAAAATTAATGGATTTATGGATACACCATCTACCAGTGAACAACTCAAGTTTTATCAAATGAATACTTCTTATGATTGCAATTTATATACGCCATTTCATATACCGATAGATCGAGAATCAATTTTTAAGTTTGAAGGTAAGACATACGAAGTAATCGGTGAACCAACAGACCAGGGCGGAATGCATGAAGTACTTCTTACTAGATTGAAGGTGTATGAAGTTGGCCAAAGTTAAATATGGTAGTGACAAATTAGTAGTAGATTTAGAGAAATTCGAAAAAGATATGCAAGAGTGGGTTAAAAAAGGTATAGCAAAAACAACACTTATAATATATAACGCTGCTATTGCACTAGCTCCTGTAGATTTAGGTTATTTAAAAGAATCTATAGACTTCACATATAAAGATGGTGGGTTCACCGGGATTATAAGTGTAGGTGCTGAATATGCTATATATGTAGAATATGGTACAGGTATTTATGCTACAGGTCCTGGTGGTAGTAGAGCTAAAAAAATCCCGTGGTCATACAAAGATGACGATGGAGAATGGCACACTACTTATGGAATGCACGCACAACCTTTTTGGAATCCGGCAATAGATGCAGGTCGAAAAGTGTTTAATAAGTATTTTTCTTAAGGTGGTTATGATATGTGGGTATCGGTGGAAGATGATTTATTTAATAGTATTTATAACAAATTAAAAAGCAACCCTATCGTTC
>NZ_JBICNX010000206.1:0-826 GCF_043107035.1 Staphylococcus sp. 231237_7MaSpsaltlick | reverse complement strand
TAACTTCTTGAATCGTAAGCACGTGATCCACCTGTTGAAGCAATAACTGCACTTTGTTCAGAAATAGCAGCAGAACCTGTAGAACCTGCGCTAAATCCACCTTTAAGTGATGTCGGTACAACTTTATATTTTTCTTTAGCGATATAAGCAGCATTCGCATACCCATCGGCACTAACGCCAATAATTTCAACTAAATTATTATATAATTCAATCCCGTTTCCTGTGCCATTACCTTGTAAATTGCCGCCGATAATTTTCATTCCTTTGACTTGAGAACCACCTGCAATACCTATATGATTACTACTTTGATAAGTGTTGATATTGTTTAAAGTAATGTTATGCCCTTTATTTGTACCACCAAATACCTTAACATCTGCTAATGCATTTCTGAATCCATTTACAGATATATTGTTCAACGTTACGTTGCTGCACATGAATTGAATCGCAATTGCAGGTACGCCACTTGGGAAGTTGTCATCACCTACCGCAATAAAGTTGTTTACAGTAATGTTATTGTAAGCAGAAATAACTAACGCTCTAGGCGTATAACCTGGATAAACGTTATTAGCGTATGGGAATAAAGAAATACAGTTATTTAAAACCACATTTTTAGCAGTTAATGATTTGTCATCACTTGCTGCTCTATGGTGACCAATGTGTCTAGGATTAAATGAACGACAATCTTTAATACTCATATGATTATTAACTAATACACCTGCAGCTGCAGAGCTATCGCCATGTGCTTTTATTTCTAACCCTGCATAACATTTATATGAAATGTTGTTATTCATAAATACATATTGCGAACCATCATCTATTTCAAACG
>NZ_JBICNX010000205.1:0-830 GCF_043107035.1 Staphylococcus sp. 231237_7MaSpsaltlick | reverse complement strand
AAGAACATATGGAGAATTATGAAAGATATCATTGATTATGATATTATATTAAAAGGTTATCCAGAATGAGAAAAATATCAACTTACTATTGAAAAATTAATAACGATGTACCGTAAAAAAGATGAGTTAATTAAACAAGTGATTGTAACTAAAAAATCTAAAAAGAGAATTAAACTTAAACCTGGAACTAATAATGTGCTTATCAAAAAAACTAATAATACACTCACTCAAAATAAAGAGAAAGGTAAGGTAGATATTGAAATTAGTAAATACACATTTACACAAGCCTTAAATGCTCAAATGGCAAAGGGGCTTCCAGTAGTTAATACAGGTGGTGGTTGGTTTGGTGCCAGTCGTGCAAAAGTAAGTACTGCTATGGATCCAAATAAAATATGGAGTGATAGTAAGCAAAAATATCAAATGTTGGATTTAGGTAAATATCATGGTGTATCTGTAGACAAACTTAATCAAATATTAAAAGGTAAAGGCAAGTTACATGGACAAGGGAAAGCATTTGCAGATGCATGTAAAAAGTATAATGTAAACGAAATATACTTAATTGCACATGCTTTTTTAGAAAGCGGATACGGTACATCAAACTTTGCTAGTGGTAGGTATGGCATATACAATTTTTTCGGTATTAATGCCCACGATAACAATCCAAACTTAGCAATTAGTTATGCTAAAAATAAAGGTTGGACTACACCTGCTAAAGGTATTCACGGAGGGGCAAAGTTTGTTAGAGAAAACTATTTTAATAAAGGAAAAAACACCTTATATCGTATGAGGTGGAACCCACGTAATCCAGGTACAATGCAATATGCTACTGA
>NZ_JBICNX010000204.1:0-836 GCF_043107035.1 Staphylococcus sp. 231237_7MaSpsaltlick | reverse complement strand
TATCATCAGTAGTTATATCAACTATAGTATTGGCTTTTAGTGGAAGTATTGCTAGTGCAAATGAGAATTTTGATAATAAAAATAGACAAAATAACAACTTGAATATTAAGAGTGCGACACAGAATAAACAACCCTTCATTAAGGACAATGGAAATAAACAGCATCTTAATGCGCAATACGCTGCTATACATAACCATACCAAGTCATTGAAACAACAGAATGAAACGACAACAAATGACACAACGATGCACTTAAACAATAGTGTAAATAAAGAAAACATACAAAACACCTCTTTAGAACAGAATAAAAACTCAAAAAGTAACAAGGATAATGCATTTTCCAGCGAAGTTTTAACCACTGTTGATAAACAGTCTCTGACAACTAATAATAAAGATGCAAATGAATCTGTATCGAAAATTGAAAATAACCAGCAAACTGATAACACAGCGAAGGAAGACAAAGGTAATGAGGAGAGACAATCAACACGAACAACACCCACGACTCAAGAGAATATTGCACTCGCGAATCGACTGAAAGCAAATGAGTACATTACAGATCATAATCCGGAGTTTACACATGTAAACAAAAAAGAATATCCCCATAGGTATAGGCGTATTCAAGGTATAGAGGCACAACAGTATAAAAATAATCAGCATAAAGTACAACAATTTATAAGTAATCAAACAAGTAGTGAATTATCAAATAATCAAAATAGCACGAAATACGCTACCGAAAGTTACCATTATATGCAACCAAGAACTCAACAAAACGATTGCAATGATAACTATGAGCAGCATCATTCATCGAGCCGGTTAGAAGACAGTTCGATGAAGATT
>NZ_JBICNX010000203.1:0-840 GCF_043107035.1 Staphylococcus sp. 231237_7MaSpsaltlick | reverse complement strand
GTATATATTCATTTCGATATAATTAACGAATTTATATATATAATATATAAATTTAAAAGAAATAAGGAAAAATTTTGATATTATATATGAAAAACTTTAATTTTTTGTTATCTTTAACGGGAGAGGAGAGAGTTTATGAAACTCACTACAATTTTAAGAATTATTGCATTAATATTTGCTATCGCACTTTTAGCTTTATTTATTAACGATAAAATCACCTTATTTCCACTTATTTTAATATACATAATTTTCACATTGTTTATTTTAATTTTAGATAAGTTAGATAAGAAAAGGAGTAAAAAATAATTATGTTCATCAAGAAAAAAGTTATTGTTGTTAGTTTTATACTTAGTTTTATGATTGCAACGATTACCCCTCAATTTATTGAAGCACAAGAAGTAATTCAAAGTGGTGATCCTTCAGATGTAAAAGAAATTGTCCAAAATACTACGCCTATTGAAAACACGGATGAAAGTATCACTCAGGAAGCAAGTAAAAAAAGAAGTTGGGTGAAATATGGAAGTGCTTATAGTGGTAGTAATAAAGCAGCTAAATTAACTATAGGGTCTTTATCTGTTTCAATTTCAGCTATTACGAAAGTACCATCTGCTGCTAAGTGGATTAATAATATTGCTAACTTATTTTATCAAAGTAATAAAAAAACCGTTTATTACAGTGCACAAGCATATAAAGATAAGAATAGCCCCAATGCTAGGCCTACATATAAGGTGAATTATACTTTTTATGCTGATAAAGCACATACAAAGAAAAAAGGTTCTAAATCAGTAATACGTAGTTCTACGTAGTTATCTTTTATATAACTCCGGATAAAATACTCAC
>NZ_JBICNX010000202.1:0-843 GCF_043107035.1 Staphylococcus sp. 231237_7MaSpsaltlick | reverse complement strand
GCACTACGTGGATGTGACCCAAAAAAGGTTCTACATGGTGCTGCCGAGCTTATTGATTGGAACAAACGGATGGTTAAGAATGGAGTACCGTCTGAAGTCTCCATCAACTGGAAAGATCTTATGAATTTTAAAAGAACCTTTACAGATGATGTCCCGGAAAAAAAAGAGGAAGCATTGAATAAACAGGGAATCGATACGTATCATGGCAATGCATCTTTCGTGAGTGAGGACAAACTTGAAGTGAATAAAGAAGTGCTCGAGGGGAGTCATTTCTTGATCGCTAGTGGTGCGAAACCTACCCCTTTACCCATAGAAGGAGAAGAACATCTTACTTATAGTGATGAGTTTTTGGAGTTGGATGAATTACCACAAAGAATCGTCTTTGTTGGTGGTGGGTATATTTCGTTTGAATTTGCTCATATCGCGGCACGTGCTGGATCAGAAGTTCATATTATCCATCGAGGTCAAAGACCTTTGGAGAATTTTGATATAGATCTTGTAGATATCCTTTTAGAAAAGTCGAAAGAGATTGGCATACAGGTACATCTTCAACATTCCGTTGAATCCATTGAAAAAGAACAAGGAAAGTTTCATGTGTACGCTCGAAAAAAAGAGGATATAACGCGGTTTGAAGCAGACATTGTTATTCATGGTGCTGGACGGGTCCCTGCCTTAGATATGAATCTTGAAAAAGGGAATATAGAAAGGAAAAAACATGGTGTCCATGTTAATGAGTATTTGCAAAGTGTAAGTAACCCGAATGTCTATGCAGCTGGAGATGCTGCAGCAACGGATGGCTTGCCCCTCACACCTGTAGCCAGTGCAGATTCTCATGTCGTAGCA
>NZ_JBICNX010000201.1:0-846 GCF_043107035.1 Staphylococcus sp. 231237_7MaSpsaltlick | reverse complement strand
CTTGGTAGAGTTTAAAATATTACTATAATGCTTAGTATTAAAAAGTAATAGAATTAAATACATTACAAAAGAAATAATATATAAATAATGGTAGTTAAATGAAGAAAAATGATTTTGCTGTATTTCTTCATTCATAACTAAAAACATTATATCTATAAAGTATAGAAGGAATAAATGTATATATAAAGTGAAAAAACCTGTTCTTCTTTTTTCTTCTTTTTCTGTGTATTTATAGTGCAAGGTATATAAAATAAATAGAGATACCAATAACACAAACATTACTATATACACTGGTTTTAATGAGAAAACACTAATATCACTTGCAATAAATATTAAACCTTCACCAAACATCAATATTACAAATAAACTTAATCGTTCACTCAAATGATCAAAATAAACTGGGTATCTTTTTGCTTGCTTTTGAAAGAACAAAGGTACTATAGATGCTACTGTTACAGCAATTAAAAATATTAAAACATTTGAGCTATCATTAATGAATAAAGCAAAAATTGAAATTAAAGATGCTAATATAAGACTTAATACATATGGTAAAATGAGTCTTATATCAAACCTTTCTTTATTAATAATATAGTTTAATATATATTGCGTAGCAATACTTAAAAATAGAAATATTGTAATTAGAACACCGGGTGTGAAAGTTGATTGAAAATCTGAATTAATAGCCTTTGAAAGTAATATTATTAAAAACATATCAATAAATACAAATGCATATTGATACCATTTTTTATTAAAAAATCTATTAACTAATAATGTTCTATATACCCATATAGCTACAAAGATAAGAAAAAGCATAAAATTTTTAAGTAAACTTTCAATTGATAAAAC
>NZ_JBICNX010000200.1:0-847 GCF_043107035.1 Staphylococcus sp. 231237_7MaSpsaltlick | reverse complement strand
CCAGATATCTAGGTCAGAAGATGGGAATGATTTTATAGGCATGGTTGCTACTTTAATACTCACTTTTTTAGCGGTTATGTTTATACTAATACTTAGCTATAAGATTTTTAGAGGATTTTATTTGCTGCCATTAATAGCTTTATGCTTGTATTTTAGATTTGGTACAAATGTAGGTAAATAATATAAATATATCTTAGCTCCCTATAATTTTAGGGAGTAATTTTTTATTTACATATACGAACGTTTGTTCTATATTATTCATGAGGTGATTATAAATGAAAAAGATTAGTCCAGGTATGCCTGAACCATATTGCTATGAAACAGATTATCGTAAGATACCTAGAGAATACCTTAACTCAAATATCCCACAAGGTAGAGGAATCGTTAAGTGGGCAGCATTTAAAACGTTACCGGAACAATATGAGCGCCTAGAACAGTACATAAAAGACCAAGATAAAATTGATAAACCGACGTTAAGTGACCACCAAATGAGTGAGTTGAATGATACGTTAATGATGAAAATGTTCCATGACCCACAGGCAGAAGTAAGTTATTTTGAAAACGGATATATTAAGAAGGCGGATGGGTTCATACACAAAGTAGATACGCATAATCAAGTGTTGCAAATGTATATTTATGAAGGATTATTTACTTTGAAATTAAGTGAAATAGTTGAAATAAAATAGGATACACATCAAAATTCTACAACGGTATGATACAATAAAATAAAACATTTAAAAAGCGGAGGGGTAATATGTTGAAGTTGATTGAAGAAATTAAAAATTATTTACCTAAAGAAGAAAAGCTGAGTGATGAAATAGTAGAAGTAAATGTTGGCGATATTGAT